>NZ_JMFG01000011.1:12054-12504 GCF_000687145.1 Thermoanaerobaculum aquaticum | reverse complement strand
CCAGGAGTTGGCGTGTTGCCGGCTTGGGCCCAGGCCAGCGGGGTGCTGGCGGAACTGGAGGAACCATGGGAACGCCACGGGAAATCGTCCCTCCCGAGGCCATAGCGGAACGGGTCAAGGCCCTGGGGCGGAAGATCGCCGAGGACTACGCCGGCAAGGATTTGGTGCTGGTGGGCATCCTTAAAGGCGCCACGTTCTTCTTGGCCGATTTGCTGCGCGCCATTCCCATGTCGGTGCGTTACGAGCTGGTGAACGTCACCAAAAGCGGGGGCGGGCACTACGAGGTGATCGAGTTGGCCTTTGCCACCCGCATCCACATTACTGGGGCGCACACCTTGATCCTCAAGGACATTTGCCACTCGGGGGTGACCGAAAACTACCTCTTGACCCATTTGGCCCAACAGCAACCGGCTTCCTTGGAAGTGGTGGCCATGGTGAATAAGCCGGAGC
>NZ_JMFG01000011.1:0-12024 GCF_000687145.1 Thermoanaerobaculum aquaticum | reverse complement strand
CACGTGCCTGACGGCCGGCTGGTGGGTTACGGCATGGAGCACGAAGGTAAATGGGGCAATTTGCCCGGCATTTACCTTCTGGGTGAAAGCTAGTCGGGCTTTTTGAAAGGAAACAAAAAAGGTGAACCAAAACGTCAAGAACGTAATGCTGTTTTTGGTGGTGCTGGTGTTGGTGGTGGTGCTTTGGAACTGGGTCACCACCACCCGCGCCGCCACCCAGGAAATTCCCTTTTCGGAGTTTTTGGACCGGGTGGACAAGGGGCAGGTGAGCGAGGTGCTCATCCGCGGGGAGGAAATCCTCGGGCGGAGCCAACAAGCCCCGCCCCGCCCTTTCGGGCAGCGCCCCTACGAGTTCATCACCTACTCCCCGGGTTACCCGGATTTGGTTAAGGCCCTGCGGGAAAAGGGCGTGAAGATCAAAGCCGAGCCTCCCTCCCAGGGTTCCTTTTGGACAGGGCTCATCTCCTGGTTGCCCTTTCTGCTGCTTTTGGGCATGTGGTGGGTGTTTTTCCGGCAAATGCAAATGGGGGGCAACAAAGCCCTGGCCTTTGGCAAGTCCCGGGCCCGCATGCTCACCCCCGATCAAAAGCGGGTGACCTTCAAGGACGTGGCCGGGGTGGATGAAGCCAAGGAGGAGCTTCAGGAAATCATCGAGTTTTTGAAAAACCCCCAGAAGTTCGCCAAGCTCGGCGGCAAGATCCCCAAGGGCGTGCTGCTCATGGGACCCCCAGGCACGGGCAAAACCCTGCTGGCCAAGGCGGTAGCGGGCGAAGCCGAGGTGCCGTTTTTCTCCATTTCCGGTTCGGACTTCGTGGAGATGTTCGTGGGGGTAGGAGCCAGCCGGGTTCGGGACCTCTTTGAGCAGGGCAAGAAGAACGCCCCCTGCATCATCTTCATTGACGAAATTGATGCCGTGGGCCGGCACCGGGGTGCCGGGCTCGGAGGCGGCCACGACGAACGGGAGCAAACCCTCAACGCCCTGCTGGTGGAAATGGACGGCTTTGAGTCCAACGAAGGGGTGATCCTCATTGCCGCCACCAACCGCCCGGACGTGTTGGATCCGGCGCTTTTGCGTCCCGGGCGCTTTGACCGTCGTATCGTGGTGAACCGCCCGGACCTTAACGGCCGGCTGGAGATCCTCAAGGTACACACCGCCAAAATTAAGCTGGCGGACGATGTTTCACTGGAGGTGCTGGCCCGCTCCACCCCGGGGTTTTCGGGAGCTGATATTGCCAACCTGGTGAACGAGGCGGCGTTACGGGCAGCCAGGCTCAACAAGCAAGCGGTGGAAATGGAGGACTTCGAGTACGCCAAGGACAAGGTGATGATGGGGGCGGAGCGCCGCTCGCTGGCCCTGTCCGAGGAGGAAAAGCGCATTGTGGCCTACCACGAAGGGGGGCACGCCCTGGTGGCGGCGCTTTTGCCCAACGCCGATCCTCTCCACAAGGTCACGATCATCCCCCGAGGCATGGCCCTGGGCTTGACCCAACAGCTGCCTGAGGAGGACCGCTACCTCTTGCCCAAGAGCTACCTGGAGGATGAGCTCACGGTGCTGTTGGGTGGCCGCATTGCCGAGGAGCTGGTGTTTGGCCCGGACAAGGTCACCACTGGCGCCGGCAACGACCTGGAGCGGGCTACGGAGCTGGCCCGCAAGATGGTGTGCGAGTGGGGGATGTCCAACATGGGTCCCCTTACCTTTGGCAAGCGTGAGGAAGCCATTTTCCTGGGCAAGGAGTTTGCCCGCCATCAGGACTACTCGGAGTCCACGGCGGTGGCGATTGACAGCGAGATCAAGCGCCTGGTGGAGGAGGCCTACCGGCGGGCTCAAGAGCTGGTGCAAAAGCACCGGCCGGTGCTGGACCGCATTGCCGAGGCCCTGCTGGAGCGCGAGGTGCTGGAAGGGGAAGAGGTGTACCAGCTGGTGTCGGAGTTCACCGGCGTGCCGGTGGAAAAGCTCAAAGGACCTGGCCGCCCAACCCCAGCGGTGGCAGCGGTGTCCAGCTAGAAAGCCTTCTACCGAAAGCCCGGGGTTTTGGCGCAAGGGGTACAATGCCGCCGTGGTGGTCTTGAGACTTCTCCACACCATTCTGGCCTTTACCGTGGCCGTGGTGGATACCGTAATCATGGGTGCTTACGGCACCTTGGTGGGTTTCTTGCCGCCCAAAGGGGATTGGACCAGGAACGGCGCCCGGCTTTGGGCCCGCATCATCCTTTGGGCCTGCGGGGTGCGCCTGCGGGTGGAGGGGGCGGAAAAGCTCCCCACCGATACCCCCGTGGTGTTCATGGCCAACCACGAAAGCTGGTTGGACATCCCCGCGCTTTTGGTGGCAATTCCCGGTCAGGTGCGGTTCTTGGCCAAGAAATCGCTGTTTTCTGTTCCCTTCCTGGGTTGGGCCATGCGCGCCATGGGCTTTATCCCGGTGGATCGGGAAAACCGCCGGCAAGCCATCCGTTCCTTTGAGGAAGCCGCCGACCGCATCCGCGCCGGCCGCTCGGTCCTGGTGTTCCCCGAAGAAACCCGAACCCCAACCGGTGAGCTGCTGCCGTTCCAGCGGGGTGGGTTTCTCATTGCGCTGAAAGCGCAGCTACCCATCGTTCCGGTGGGCCTGCAAGGACCGCGGCGGATTCTGCCCAAGAAGCACTACCTTTTGCGTCCGGGGACCATTACCGTGCGCTTTGGCGAACCGGTGCTCACCGCCGGGTTGGGGGTTACGGCAAAGGAATCGCTCATGGCGCGGGTGCGTGAAGCGGTGGATGCCCTGCGCACGGGAAGGGAAGCGGCAGGCCTAGAGGTTGTTCACTGAGGGGGTTTCATGCTCACCGAAGAAAGGGTTTGGGAAGCGCTAGCTACCGTCATGGACCCGGAAATCCCGTTTTCCATCGTGGACTTGGGGCTGGTGTACGGGGTTTGGGTTTTGCCGCCGGATGCGGTGAAGGTGCAGGTGACGCTCACGGTTCGCGGCTGCCCGCTGATCCACCGCATTACCGACGATATTCGGGAAGCGGTAAGCCGCCACACCGGGGCCAAACAGGTGGCGGTGGAGGTGGTTTGGGATCCACCCTGGAACCCGGCCATGGCCTCGCCGGAAGTGCAAAAGCGGATGGGTTGGGCGTAGAAAGGGGCAAGGATGGTCACGGAACAGCAGGTCCTGGAGGTGTTGCGGGCGGTGAAGTTCCCGGGTCTCACCCGGGACATCGTGTCTTTTGGCTTCGTCAAGGGCGTGCGCATTGAGGGCGAAAAGCTTGCGGTGGAAATCCGCCTCACCACCGCCAACCGGGAAGCGGGGCCGCAGGTGGAGCGGGATGCCCGGGAGGTGCTTTCCAAGCTCGAGGGCGTGAGGCAGCTTGACCTCAAAGTTACGGTGGAAGCCCCGGGGCAAGCGGCAGTTGCGCCCCAGGTGTTGCCGGGGGTGCGGTACAAGGTGGCGGTGGCTTCAGGCAAGGGCGGGGTGGGCAAGTCCACGGTGGCGGCTAACCTGGCGCTGGCCCTCAAGCAGCTCAACCTGGATGTGGGCCTTTTGGATGCCGACATTTACGGGCCTTCCCAGCACCTCATGATGGGTTGCGTGGACCCCCCACGGGTCACCGAGGACGAAAAGATCCTGCCGGTGAACGGCAACGGCGTGAAGGTCATGTCCCTGGGTTTCCTTCTGGACCCCGATACCCCGGTGATCTGGCGGGGCCCCATGGTCATGAAGGCGCTGCAGCAGTTCGTGGAGGACGTGGCCTGGGGTGAGCTGGACATCCTGGTGGTGGACCTACCCCCGGGCACCGGCGACGCCCAGCTCACCATCACCCAGCAGTTACCGCTGGACGGGGCCATCATCGTCACCACCCCCCAGGACGTGGCGCTCATCGATGCCCGCAAGGGGCTTTTCATGTTTCAAAAGGTCAACGTGCCGGTTTTGGGGGTGGTGGAAAACATGTCGGCTTTCCTTTGCCCCCACTGCGGCTACCGCACAGAAATCTTCAAATCGGGAGGGGGGCGCCGCACCGCCGAGGAACTGGGGGTGCCGTTTTTAGGGGAAATCCCCATTGATCCCGAGGTGGTGGTCACCGGCGATGCGGGGAGACCCATCGTCGCCGCCCGCCCCGACTCGCCGGCGGCTCAGGCTTTTGACCGGCTGGCCCGAGCGGTGGTGGAGGCTCTGGGCGGGCGCATCCGCAGGTAAGCTATTTTGCTTTTTCCGGGATGCCTCCGGCTTGCAAGATGGCGGTAAGCCGCTGCTCAAAGGCCTTGGGTTCCAGGGGCAGGTGCTCGCCGCCGGCAAAGTAGCTGGGGGTGCCCATAACCCCTAAGCGGTAACCCAAAGCCAGCTGGTCCAGCACCGTTTGCACGGCCCCTTCGCGCATGTAGCAGCTGCGCAAGCTCCCTTCGTCCACGCCGTTTTGGCTGGCAAAGGCAAACACCGCTTCATCCACCGCCTCCAGCTTCATTTCCGCTTGCTGGGCGAACATGAAGTCCTTAAAGGCCGGAATCAAAGCGCTGTTCTTCTGTCCAAAACAAACCGCCGCGACCGCCGCGCGAAAGGCCCAGGGGTGAGCGTTAACCAGGGGGAAGTGGGCGGAGACGTGGGCCACCGGCAGCTTGTGGAGGATCGGCTTGAGCTCCCCCCAGGCTCGCTTGCAGGCGGGGCACTGCATATCGGAAAACTCCACCACAGTGAGCTTCGCCTTGGCATCCCCAAAATCGGGGGTGAGCTTGGCTTCTGCCAGGCGCTCCCGCCGCACCTGGCGGGGATCTTTGTCCAAAGGCCAGCTTTCACCTATGACGAGGAACTTGCCATCGCCGGTGATAGCCACCGGCATCCGCACCCACCCGTAGCCGGTGGAGTAGGTCACCGCCAGCTGCACCACGCCCCCGGGTTTTTGCGCCAGGCTTGGCCACCTTACCCGGAAGGAGCCTCCCATGCCTTGGGCCAGCACCTGGGGCAAGGTGGATTCCGCGTAAAACGGCAGTTGCTCGGCGGGAATACCTTGCCCGAGGCCCAGGGCAAAGCCGGCGTTAACGGTGCCCGCCTGCGGGTCCACCACCAAGGTGAGGACCTCCCCTTGGCCGTTTTTGACGTCCCCCCGCACGGCGGCAAACACCTGGTACCGGCCGCCGGGGGTGGTGCCGTTGGCCGTGGGGTGAACCTCCACCGGTTGCGGGTTGGCCGGCATGTAAGCCGTGGCAAACCGCCGAACGGCTTCTACGTCGGCTTGGGCAAAAGCAGTTTGCGTCCAAAGGAACAAAGCGAGCAAGGAAAGTCGTTTTCTCATGGCGGGGGTAGAATACCAAAAGGGGGCTTCCCATGCGACCTTTTGTGGCTTTTTGCCTTGCTTGCCTGGGTTTTAACGCCGGCGCCCAGCAACCGCAAACCTTCACCACCACCACCGAGGTGCGGGTGGTCAACGTGGAGGTGGTGGTCACCGACGCCGACGGTTTGCCGGTCACCGATTTAGGTCCTCAGGACTTCCTGCTTTTTGAAGACGGCCAGCCCGTGGAGGTGAGCAACTTTTTCAAGGTGGTGCAGGCCCAGCCGCAGCTGGCAACCGAAGACACCTCCCGCGGCATTGGACCCCAGGACGAGCGGTTCCGTCGGCGGCTGGTGCTGGTGGTGGACAACAACTTCTTGGATCCCGTCACCCGCGCTCGGGCTTTGGAAAAAGCCAAGGAGTTCCTTACCCACAGCGTGGCCGGTGAGAGCGAGTGGGCGGTGGCGGCCATTGGTCAGGACCTGCAGTACCTTTTGCCCTTTACCTCCGATGCCTTTCAGGTGGCCGCGGCCCTCGATGAGGTAGGCAAGCTGCCCAGCTTTGCGTCCAGGCACCGGCTGGACTTTCGCCTGGAAAACGACCCGGTTCGCTCCCAGTACCTGCAAACCGAGGAGCCTTCCCGCGGCACCCGCTACGACATTGGCCAAACCCAGCGCTTTGCCTCCCAGGAGCGGGCCCGCCGCAACCTGCAGTCCTTTGCCGTGACCGCCCGGGTTTTGGGTGGGCTCATGCGCTCCTACGCCACCTTTGGGGGGCGCAAGGCGGTGGTGCTTTTGACCGGCACCATGGAATTTCACCCCGAGGCCCAGTACCTGGTGAGCAACGACCCCAAAACCTGGGCCGATACAGGGCTTACGGACCGGGCGCAGTCGGACCCCGCCTTGGAGTCCTTGAAGCGCGACACCGAGGAGGTGCTGCAAGCCCTGGTGCGGGCAGCGAACTCCACGGGGTTCCAGCTTTACGTCATCAACACCCGCGGTTTGGAGTCTCCCCTGCGGTTGCACGATGTGGAAAACCGCCAGCTGGGGATGGTGAAAAACGTGGGGAGTTTCACGGCACCGCCGGAAACTTCTGATCCGGAAACGGCGCCGCTGACGCTCGTTCAGGGCACCGGCGGTCTTTACCTGCGCAGCAACCAAATTGAAAAGCCGCTTACCAAGGTGTTGGAGGACACCGCCACGTACTACTCCCTGGGCTACGTCCCCAAGCACCCCCCCGATCGCCAGTTTCACAGCATTGCGGTGAAGGTCCAGCGGGCCGGCGTAAAGGTGAGGCACCGTTTGGGCTACCTGGATCTCCCGGAGGAGGAAAAGCTGGCCCAGGAGCTGGCCACGCCCCTGACGTTTCCCAAGCCCAAGGGCGCTTTGCCTGTGACCCTCAGCTTGGAAGAGCGGGGGCCTGAGGGCAAGGAGTACCGCATGGCGGCGCAGGTTACCGTTCCCCTTTCGGCTTTGGTTTTCCTGCCCCAACCCAGCGGGGGTGTGGCTGCCTCCTGCACCGTGTACCTGGCGGTGTACAACGAAAAAGGCGAAAACCTCACGGTGGTGCCCAAAAGCTTCCCGCTGTCGGTACCGGCCGGCCAGGAAGCCGCGGCCAAGGAGGGGGTCTTCCGCCCCACCCTGCTTTTCACCATCCCGCCGGGAGCCTACACGGTGGCGGCCACGGTGCTGGATGGTGTGGCCAAAGAGCACGGCACCGCCTGGCAGCAGGTGCTGGTGGGGCGGGCGCCCTAAGCACACTCGCGCTTTTGCTGGGTTTTCCGCTAAAGTTAGGGCATGGGAGGTTTTGAGCCCCAGCGGGTTTTTGCGGGGGGAAGCCCGGCCATCATGGGCATCCTCAACGTAACCCCTGACTCTTTCTCCGACGGTGGGCTTTTTCTGGAGCACCAAGCAGCAGTGGCGCGGGGCCTGGAGATGCTGGCCGAAGGCGCGGTGATCGTGGACGTGGGGGGGGAAAGCACCCGTCCGGGGGCCGCTCCGGTGCCAGCGGATGAGGAGGCGGCGCGGGTGGTCCCGGTGCTTGCGGCACTGGCCCAAAAGGCGCCGCAGGCGGTGCTGTCGGTGGACACCTCCAAGCCAGACGTGGCCGAAAAAGCTCTGGCGGCGGGCGCTCAGCTGGTGAACGACGTGACCGCCGGCGGGGATCCGCGGATGCTGGAGGTGGTGGCCGAAGCGGGAGCGGGGATCGTGCTCATGCACATGCGGGGGACCCCGCAAACCATGCAGCAGGATACCCGCTACACCCACGTGGTGGCGGAGGTGGCGGAGTTTCTAGCGGCGCGGGCGGACGCGGCGCTGGCGGCCGGCGTTCCCAAGGAGCGCATCTTCTTGGACCCCGGCATTGGTTTTGGCAAGGACCTCGAGGGGAACCTGGCCCTTTTGCGGGCCCTCGCCCATTTGGCGGCGTTGGGTTTTGCTCTTGTTTTGGGGGTTTCCCGGAAGTCCTTCATTGGCCAACTCACCGGGGCTGCGGTGGGTGAGCGTCTGCCGGGAAGCCTGGCGGCGCTCTTGCCGGCCCTGGGGTGCCCGCAGGTGGTGGTGAGGGTGCACGATGTAGCCGCCACCAAGCAGTTCCTGCAGGTGGCGCGAGCGGTGAGGGCCGCATGAGGGGCTGGGGGAAGGTTTTGCACCTGCCGGTGGATGTGGGCCTTAAGGATTTGGCCGACATCCTCCTGGTGGCCATGCTCTTTTACTTCCTGTTGCGGGCCCTGCGCGGGCGGCGGGCGCTGGCCATGCTGTGGGGGATCCTCATTTTGGTGGCCGGCTTTGTGGCTGCCCAGGCCGCGGATCTCATCACGCTTTCGGCCATCCTAGGGCAGGTGCTCTTTTACCTGCCGTTGGCGGTTATCGTCTTGTTCCAGCACGACATCCGACGCATTCTGGCGTCGGTGGGGCAGGCTCCGCTCTTGCGTTTGTTTTCGTCCTCACCCACGCGGCAAGTGCTGGTCAACGACGTGGTGCTGGCCTGCCGCACCCTGCGGGCGCGCCGCTACGGGGCGCTGATCGTCATTGAGCGGGGGGAGGGGCTGCGCAGCTACGCGGAAACCGGCATCCCCCTGGAAGCCCTTTGCACCTACGACCTTTTGGTCAACCTCTTCACCCCCGGCACCCCCTTGCACGATGGGGCGGTGATCATCCAAGGGGGGAGAATCCAGGCGGCAGGCTGTTTTTTGCCGCTCACCATGCAGCCCAACGTGTCCTCGGAGCTGGGCTCCCGTCACCGGGCGGCCCTGGGGATTTCCGAGGAAACCGACGCGGTGGCGGTGGTGGTTTCCGAAGAGCGGGGTGAGGTGAGCCTGGCGGTGGGGGGCACGCTCCACCGGGACCTGGAAGAAAGGGAGCTCCGGGACCTCCTGGTGAAGCTCCTGTACCTGGGCCAGCGGGAGGGGAAGCGGTGAGGCTCTGGCCCCGTCAACCCGGTTTGGCGTTGCTGGCTCTAGCCTTGAGCGTGGTGCTTTGGTACGCCCGGGCGTTGGAGCGGCGCATGCCGGTGGCGGAACGGGAGGTGGAAGCTTCCCTCACGCTGGTCAACATCCCCCCCAACCTGGTGGTGACCTCCGATGTACCCCGCACCGTGGCGGTGCGTTTGCGGGGCCCCTTGGAGCGGCTGCAGGCGGTGGACAAGCTGGGGGCGGTGGTGGACCTGGCCCAGGCCCGGGAGGGGGAAGCCTCCTATCCGGTGGCCAGCCGCTTGGTCAACCTGCCGTTAGACGTGGGCGTGGTGGGCATTTCCCCACCGGAGGTGGCGCTGCGCCTGGAGAAGCTGGTGTCCCGCCAGGTGCCGGTGCGGGTGGTGCTGGCCGGCAGCCCAGCGGAGGGTTTCCACGTGGCTGCGGCCAGCGCCGACCCCCGGCTGGTGATGGTGCAGGGGCCCGAGCAGCAGGTAAACGTGTTGCCTTCGGTGAGCACCGATCCGGTGGTGGTGGAGGGGGCAAGGATGGGCTTTGAGGTGACCGTGGGGGTTCGCTCGCCCAGCCCATTGCTGCGGGTGGTGGGGCCTTTAGCGGTGCGGGTGCGGGTGGACATTGGCAGGGCGGAAGAAGCCAAAACCCAGGGGGGTTCATGAGACGGCTTTTTGGAACTGACGGGGTGCGGGGGGTGCCTGGGCGGTACCCGCTGGATCAAGAAACCGTAATGGGGCTTTCCCGGGCGCTTTACCAGCTGCTGGCCCAGCGGGGTTTGCCGTTGCGGGTTTTGCTGGCGGGCGATACCCGGGCTTCCACCCCGCTTTTGGCTTCCTGGTTTGCCGGGGCTTTTTTGCGCGAAGGCGGCGAGGTGGTTTGGGCGGGCATCTTGCCCACACCCGCGGTGTCCCACCTTCTGCGCATGGACGGAAGCTTCGGCGCCGGGGTGGTGGTTTCCGCATCCCACAACCCCGCGGCCGACAACGGCATCAAGGTTTTGGCCCCTTCCGGTGAAAAGCTTTCCCAAGCCGACGAGCGGTGGCTTGAGCAGCGGCTTTCCCAGCAAGGGCTCACCGCTTCGCCGGAGCTGCCGGCGGAAGACCCTGAGTTTCGCCAGGCTTACCTCCGCTTCTTGGCGACGACCCTGCCACCGAACGCGCTTGCAGGCTTGAAGCTGGTGGTGGATGCCGCCAACGGCGCGGCAAGCTCGGTGGCGGGGCCTTTTTTCCAAGCCCTGGGAGCGCAAGTGGAGCTCATCCACGCCTCCCCCGATGGCCAAAACATCAACCTTCGCTGCGGTGCGCTCCACCCCGAAAGGCTTTCGGCGGCGGTGCGGGAACGGGGAGCCGATGCCGGCGTGGCCTTTGACGGCGACGGCGACCGGGCGGTGCTGGTGACCTCCACCGGTCGCGTGCTCAACGGCGACGACCTGCTGCTCCTGTGGGCCCGTACGCTGGCCAGGGACGGTCTTCTCCCCGGGGGTGTGGTGGTGGCCACGGTGATGTCCAACGTGGCCCTGGATGCCGCTTTGCGTCGGGAGGGCATGCGTCTGGTGCGGTGCCCGGTGGGGGATCGCGAGGTGTGGGAAACCATGGGCCGGGAAGGGGCGGCGCTGGGAGGGGAGCAATCCGGCCATGTCATTTGCGGGCATTATTCGGTGACCGGCGATGGCTTGCTCACCGCCGCCCACGTCCTGGCGGCGGGGGTGCGGGAAGGGAAGACCCTGGAACAACGGGCGGACCTCGTCCCCTTCCCGCAGGTGCTGTTGGGCGTGCCGGTGAAGGAAAAGCGGCCCCTGGAGGAGCTCCCGGAGCTCTCTCGCGCCCTCCGGAGCGCCGAATCGCGGCTGGGTGAGGCGGGGAGGGTGGTGGTCCGCTACTCGGGAACCGAAAACCTCCTGCGCATCATGGTGGAGGCTGCCGAAGCCAGCACTGCGGAAAAGCTTGCTGCTGATCTTGCGGGGATTGCCCAGCGGCTTTTGGGCTAGGTTGGCTGGGGAGCAGGGATTCGAACCCCGATACCGTGGTCCAGAGCCACGTGTCCTGCCGTTGGACGACTCCCCAGCAGGCAACGCTATTCTAGCCATTGGGAAAGGAGAGTCAACGGAGGGCGCCGTGGAAGACCATGCCAACCTGGTTTTGCTCCGAAATCAAGTAGATGAGCTGGACCGCAAGCTCTTGTTTCTGCTCCGGGAAAGGCTGGAGCTGGTGGCCAACATTGCCCGGCAAAAGCGGGAATCCCTCTCTAGCCTGCGGGATCCGGAACGGGAAAGGGCCGTGCTTGCCAGGGTGGAAGCGCTGGCCGGGGAAGCTGGTTTGGACCCCGGGCTTTCCCGGGAGCTCTTTCGGGTGGTTCTGGCCATGTCGGTGCGGGTTCAGGAGCAGGCGCTTCTGGGGGTGCATCCCAGCTGGGCTCGCAACGCCCACCGGTGCTGCTACCAGGGAAGCCCTTACGCTTACTCCCATCTGGCTGCCCAGCGCTTTTTTGGCAGCAAAAGCCGGCACATGGACTTTCTGGGCATGCCCACCTTTGCTGCCTGCGTTTCGGCGGTGGAAACCGGCGAAGCGGGTTGGGCGGTGCTGCCCATTGAAAACACCACCGCCGGCTCCATCAACGAAACTTACGACTTGCTCCGCCACGCCGCGGTGAGCATCGTGGGCGAAGAGGTCCTGCCGGTGGAGCACTGCCTCTTGGGGTTGCCGGGGGCGAGCCTTACCGGGATCCGGGTGGTCCTCTCCCACCCCCAGGCCCTGGCCCAGTGCCGGGGCTTTCTGGCTTCTCTGCCCAATGTGCAGGTCCAGGCCTTTGTGGATACCGCCGAGGCTGCACGGGAGGTGGCCCACCGCCAGGACCCCGCGGTGGCAGCGGTGGCTTCCGCGGAAGCGGGAGAAGCTTACGGCTTGCAGGTGCTGGCCCGGGCCATTGCCGACCAGCAGGAAAACTGGACCCGCTTTGTGGTGGTGGCCGCCAACCCCCTGGTCCCGGATCCCACCCTGCCAGCCAAGACCTCGTTGATCTTCACCACGCCCCATCGGGAAGGGGCGTTGGCGCACTGCCTCGCGATCCTGGCCAAACACGGCCTCAACCTCACCAAGCTGGAATCCCGGCCCCTGCCCAGCCGGCCCTGGGAGTACATGTTTTACGTGGACTTCATGGGTTCGCTGGTGGAAGAGCGCGTAACCCTCGCTCTGGGTGAGCTGGAAAGCTTTTGCCCCTTTCTCAAGGTCCTGGGCTCTTACCCCGCCCGCACCATGGCCCCGGGCAGCGAGAGCGGAAGCTGATCGCTTCCTCAGCAGACGGGCTTTGCAGCTCAGTGTCTGGCGCGTGTGGGGCCACCGCTCCTGCTGTGGGGCCGGCGCTCC
>NZ_JMFG01000010.1 GCF_000687145.1 Thermoanaerobaculum aquaticum | reverse complement strand
CGGCCCCACAGCAGGAGCGCCGGCCCCACAGGAGCGCGCGTCCAGCTCTGCTGGCGCGCGCGTGGGGGTTCGGGGGGCCAAGCCGGCCACGGATGGGCGGGGGAGCGTGGCCGTGCCCCCCGCGTCAGATAGCCGGCGGTCCCACAACAAGAAAAAAAAGTGGGATTCGCGCTGAAAAATGTGGGACCCGCGCTCCGTCGCGGGTCTTTTTTCTCTAAGCCGGCGCAGGAGCGCCGGCCCCACAAGTGGAGCGGCGGCCCCACAGCAGGAGCGGCGGCCCCACATTGCCTGCGGCGGCGCCAGGATTCTGGGGTGAAAAGTTCGGCTAAATCTTCCCTTCTTTCTTTTGGTCGAGGATTTCGCGGACTTTGCGGGCGAGGGAGTCCAAACCGTAAGGTTTGGTGATGAGAAACACCCCTTCTTTTTTCTTGAAATCGACATGCACGGCGTTTTCCGAATAACCTGTGGAAAAAAGGAAACACACGTGCGGGGCTTTTTCCTGGACCTTCTGGTAAAGCTCCCAGCCGCCCATGCGGGGCATAACCACATCCGAAACCACCAGGTCCACAGCAAAACTTCTTTCCTCCAAAAGCTGCAGCGCCTCTTCTCCGTCGGCAGCGGTGAGCACCTCGTAACCCAAGGCAGCCAAGGACTCCGCGAGAACTTGCCGCACCACTTCTTCGTCTTCCACGAGCAAAATCCGTTCGCTCCCGCCCACTACCGGTCCTTCAACTTTGGGACCCACTTCTACGGCTCGACGCTCTACCACCGGGAAATAGATTTTGAAGCTGGTGCCCCTTCCGGGCTCGGAATACACGTGAATCATGCCGTCGTGTTGCTTAACGATGCCGTACACGGTTGAAAGACCCAGCCCTGTACCCTTTCCCGGCTCTTTGGTGGTGAAAAAAGGCTCGAAAATCCGCTGGCGGGTGGCTTCGTCCATGCCAACGCCGGTGTCGCTCACCGTAAGCAGGACGTAACGACCCTGTTTCGCCCACGGGTGTTGGCGAACGTACTCGCCGTTAATCAGCACGTTTTCCGTTTCAATGGTCACGGTGCCCCCATTGGGCATAGCGTCACGGGCGTTGACCAGCAAGTTCACCAAAATTTGGTCCAGTTGCCCGGGATCGGCCATGATGGTGCCCAATTGGCGGGCAGGAATGAAATCTAGGCGAACGGTTTCTGGCAACAACCGCCGGAACATTTGCAGGCTTGCCTCCAGGTGTTTGTTGAGGTCTAGTGGCTGGAGTTCAATTACTTGTCGCCGGGCGAACGCTAAAAGCTGCCGGGTTAAGGTTGCAGCGCGCTGGGCGGATTGCCGCAAGCTTTCCAAATCCTGCAAGAGGGGATCGTTGGCAGGAAGCTTTCTTTCCATGAGGTCCACCGTCCCCATCATGGCCGTAAGGAGGTTGTTGAAATCGTGGGCCACGCCGCCGGCCAGTTGCCCCAAGGCTTCCAACCGCTGCGAAAGGCGGAGTTGTTCTTCCATCTTCTTAAGGCCGGTGAGGTCCGCCATGGCTCCCACCATCCGCACTGCCTTTCCTGCCTGGTCTTTTTCCACAATACCGCGGTCGAAAACGTGGGCGTAGCTGCCATTGGCACGGGCGAAGCGGTATTCCGCCTCAAAAGGGGCACCGCTGGCCAACGATTCAGCCAAAACCCGGGTTACTCGTTCCCGATCCTCGGGATGGATGCGTTCGGTCCATTCAACGATACCACCCATCTCCTCTGGGGTTAATCCGAACGATTTGAGCACAGCGCGGCTCCAGGTAATTTCGCCAGTGCGCACGTTCCAGTCGTACACCACCTCACCGGTGGCTTCCAGGGCAGCCGCGTAGCGAAGCCGCTCCTCTTCCAAAATGCGCCGGGTTTCGTGGAGCTCGGAAATGTCCAGCAAATAGCCGTCAAACCCTATAACCCGGCCCTGGCCGTCTCTCAAGACCACCGTGCGATCCAAAACCCAACGGATTTTTCCGTCGAGGCAAACGATTCGGTACTCGTGGCTCCAGCTATTGGCCCCCTGTGAAAAGAAACGGCGCGCTTCTTCTTGCACCCGTTCCCGATCTTCTGGGTGAACCAGCTCGTGAAAAGATCGGGGGTACGCCATTAGCTGTTCCGGCTCAAACCCCCAAGCCCTGACGTTATCCGTGACAAACGACACGCTGCGCTCCGGTGCCGGTCGCCATCGAAAGAGCACCACCGGACCCTGGGAGAACAGCTGAAATATAGCTTCCCGTTGTGCCTCAGCAGCTTTGCGCTCCGAAATGTCCGCAAAAACCCAAACGGTAGCTGGTTTTTCTGCCCAAACGACGTGATGGACCCGACATCCCACCCACAGGCGGGAACCGTTGGCCCGGAGGAGCTCCAGCTCCACTCCCTGCGCCCCGTGGCTGGAGCGGCAGCCAGGATCCAACAGTTTTTCCCGATGTTCGGGGGCTACCAAATCGCGAATTGCTTGGTTTTTAAACCCAGTTTCGTCCAGGTCCACCATCCGCAAAAAAGCACTGTTCACGAAAGCAATACCCTTCTCTTGCTCCACCACCACTCCCACAGGTAGGCGCTCCAAAAGCTGCTTTAGCCTGTCCCTTTCCAGCGAAGTGAGTTCGCGAGCATGAGCAAGGTCAACTTGCTCCCGTGCCATGCGTGTAAACATTCTTCCGGAAAGAACAACACCAACCAAAAGCAAGACGCTAACTGCGAAAACAATAGTGGTCTCGGCGCCGAGATAAGGTGAACGGCTCGGTTCTGACGCCATAGACAGCTCGTACCAATGCAGAACTCGACGTACGAACATAACCGCTGCTGCGAGAGAAAAAAACATCCAAGGGCTCTTTTCATTAGTTCGTCGCATCAACCACAGCGCCCAAGCTACCGTGACTAACTGCAGTGTCACTGCAAGGAAAGCGACCCACTTCATGCCCTCACCCCCCCAGCAATTTGAGTCGCAAATCGCATTGCTCGTGGAAGCTCATGACAAGATTTTAGTCAAAGCCGGTAAGCAGCGCTAGCTCCGCAACCGGAAACGCGCGGAAAAGTGAGGCAAGACGTCAGGGCGGTAGACGAACTCCAACCCGGGGATGCTTTGGCGCTGCTGGTAAAGCTCACCGATGGCTTCCACCACGTAGTCCATGTGGCTTTGGGTGTACACACGCCGGGGAATGGCCAGGCGCACCAGGTCCAAAGCCGGCCACTGCCAGGAGCCATCGGGCAGCTTCTTGCCAAACATCACGTTGCCAATTTCGCAGGCGCGGATACCGGCGTGCTCGTACAAGGCCACCGACAAAGCCCAGCCTGGGAGCTGTTCATCAGGCAAATGCTCGCAAAAGCGGCGGCCGTCCAGGTAAATGGCGTGGCCGCCAAAGGGCTTCAAAAGCGGCACACCGAGCTCGTCCAGGTGCTGGCCCACGTAGGCTGTGGAGGCAATTCGGTAGCGCAGGTAGTCTTCCTCCAGCACTTCCTCCAGGCCAATGGCCAAAGCTTCCAGATCCCGGCCGGCAAGACCGCCGTAGGTCACAAAGCCTTCGGTGAGGATCAGAAGGGTGCGGATCTTTTCCGCCCAGGCGTCGGAGTTCAAAGAAATCACCCCGCCGATGTTGCCAAAGGCGTCCTTCTTCATGCTCATGAGCGCGCCGTCGGTGTAGGAAAACATCTCCTGGGCAATTTCCCTGGGCGTCTTGTCCTGATAACCCGGCTCCCGCAGCTTGATGAAGTAGGCGTTTTCCGCGAAGCGGGCGGCATCCAGAAACAGCGGGACGCCAAAGGCATCGCAAACCTTCTTGGCTTCCCGAAGGTTGGCCATGGAAACCGGCTGGCCCCCTCCGGAGTTGTTGGTGGCGGTGATGAGCACGAAAGGCACCCGGTGGTGTTCTTTGTTCAGCAAATCCTCGAGCTTTTGCAAATCCATGTTGCCCTTGAAGGGGTGCAGGTTTTCGGGATCCCGGGCTTCGGGAATGGGCAAATCCACCGCTTCCGCATGGGATGCTTCAATGTTGGCGCGGGTGGTGTCAAAGTGGGTGTTGCCCGGGATCACATCCCCCGGTTTGACCACCGCCGCACACAACAAGCGCTCGGACGCCCGCCCCTGGTGGGTGGGGATCACGTGCTTGTGGCCAAACACGCTTTTCACCGAAGCTTCGAAACGAAAAAAAGACCTGGCTCCAGCGTAGGACTCGTCCCCTTCCATGACCCCGGCCCACTGGTGGGTGGACATGGCGCCGGTGCCGGAATCGGTGAGCAGGTCAATGAGCACGTCTTCGGCTTTCAGGCGGAACGGGTTGTACTCGGCTTCGGCGATTTTCCTCTGGCGCTCTTCCCGGGTGGTCATGCGGATGGGTTCCACCACTTTGATCCTGAAAGGCTCAATGATGGTTTTCATCGGCCTCGCCTCCGGCCTCATGGTAGCGCAGGTGAGCGGACTGCGGGCATTTCTGGTGCGGGTTTTGGCCTCCCCACCGCCCGGAGGCCGCTCAAAGCCTGCCGGCTGGAGGGCCAAGCTTTGGTGACCCCGCGACTTGTCCCCCCCTGCAAGTTCGTGTAAGCTTGCCCAGCTTGGAGGTGGCCCATGCGCCGAGCCTGGGGTGTTGGGATGCTTGTGGTTCTCGCGTTGGCGGCTGGCTGCGCCCGGCCAAAACCGGTGGTGGCGCCGGAGGTGAGCCGTCCGTCCCAGGCTGCAGCTCCCGCGGCCGAGCCTGCGCCCAGCCGCGAGGTGGCCCCTGAGCCGGCGGTGCAGCCGGCCTCCCTCCCGGAATCCGAGGTGAGCGCTTCCGAGCTTCCCGCCGATGTGGAGGCCATTAACAAGGCGGGCTACCTCAAGGACGTGTTCTTCGATACCGACAAGTCCGAGCTGCGCCCCGATGCCCGCGATCTCCTGGCTCAAAACGCCCGTTGGCTGCAGCAGCACCCCACGGTGAAGATCCTCATCGAGGGGCACTGCGACGAGCGCAACACCAACGAGTACAATCTGGCCCTGGGCTGGCGCCGGGCCAACGCGGCCAAGGACTACCTGGTTTCCCTGGGGGTGGCTGCCGATCGCATCAGCACCATTTCCTACGGTGAGGAGCGGCCCTTTGCCACTTGCCACGACGAGAGCTGCTGGTGGCAAAACCGCCGGGCTCATTTTGTGGTGACAGGAAAATGAAATACCAATTGGGCTTTTCCGCTTTGGTTCTGGCTTCTTTTTTGGCCTACGGCTGCGTGTCCAGCGGGGATATCGAGCTTTTGCACAGGGAAATCACCGATGTGGGCAAGCGGGTGGACGATTTGGCCCGGGCCACGAGCGGCAAGGAAGACGTGGCGGCTCTTTCCCGCACCATAGGCCAGCAAACCTCGCAGCTTTTGAAGTCCAACGCCGATATCCAGCAGGAAATTCGCGCCCTGCGGGAGCAAATGGAAACCCTGCAGGCGGCTTTAGAGTCCACCAACCAGCGCCTGGGGCAGCTCTCCCAGGAGCTGGCTGCCGCACGGGAAAAGCTCCAGGCTTTGGGAGCGGCTCCCGCTGGCGCACCGGCGCCTGCGGGAACACAGCCCGCTCTGGGAACGCCAGCTTCCGAGCCGGCTCAGCTTTACAACAGCGCCTACGAAGATTACATGCGTGGCAACTACGATTTGGCCATCCAGGGGTTTTCCGAGTACCTGCGGCGCTACCCCGACACCGAGCTTTCGGACAACGCCCTGTACTGGATCGGCGAGTGCCACTACTCCAAGAAGGACTACGACAGGGCCATTGACACCTTTACCCAGCTTTTGAACAGCTACAAGACCTCAGACAAAGCAGCCGCTGCGCTGTTGAAGAAGGGCTTTGCGTACCTGGAAAAGGGCGACAAGTCGCAGGCGGTGATTAACCTGCAGTACGTGGTTTTCGAGTATCCAGCAAGCCCGGAAGCCAGCCTTGCCAAGGAGCGGCTGGCCAAGTTGGGCGTGAAAATCAAGTGAGAGGGAGCAGGAATGGCTAAAAGGATCAAGTCGGGTTTGAAGAGAAAGAGGCAAAACGAGGTCCGTCGGCTGCGCAACCGCGCGGTACGGACCAGGGTTCGCAACGCCGTCAAGGCCTTGCGGCAAGCGCTCACCAGCGGCGAGGCGAAGACCGTCAAGGAGCTTTTGCCGCGCACGGTTTCGGTGATTGACGTAGGCGTGCGGAAGGGTGTTTTCCACAAGAACACCGCCGCCCGTCTCAAGTCGCGCCTGACTTCGCAAGCGGCAGCCCTGCTGAAGGGCCAAGCTGCCCATGGCGCGTGAGCCTTATCGCGCCCCCAGCACCTTAAAACCGCACCTTCTCCGCCAGGGAAAGGTGCGGGATATTTACGGCACTGCCGACGGGAACCTGGTGCTGGTGGCCACCGACCGCATCAGCGCTTTTGATGTGGTCTTAAGCCCCGGCATTCCCGGCAAGGGGATCATCCTCACCCAGCTTTCCAACTTTTGGTTTGCCCACTTTGCCCCACTGGTGCCCAACCACCTGCTGGCCACCGAGCGGGAAAAGCTGGGCGAGCCTTTTTCCCGGGAAGAGACCCTTGCGGGAAGGGCGGTGCTGGTTAAGAAACTCACCATGGTGCCGGTGGAATGCGTGGTGCGGGGCTACCTGGTAGGGAGCGGCTGGAAGGAGTACCGGGAAACCGGCAGCGTCTGCGGTATTCCCCTGCCCGCCGGCCTCCGCCAGGCGGACGAGCTTCCAGCCCCCATCTTCACACCGGCCACCAAGGAAGAAACCGGGCACGACCAGAACATTAGCTTTGACCGCATGGTGGAGCTGGTGGGTGGGGAGCTTGCCGAAAAGCTGCGGGACCTCTCGCTAGCCATTTACCGGCAGGCAGCCGCCTACGCCCGGGAGCGGGGCATCATCATTGCCGACACCAAGTTTGAGTTTGGCCTGGATGAGCAGGGGCAAGTGGTGTGGGCGGATGAGGCGCTCACCCCGGATTCATCGCGGTTCTGGCCGGTGGAGCATTACCAGCCGGGGGGAAACCCGCCGTCTTACGACAAGCAGTTCGTGCGGGACTTTTTGGAGGGCTGCGGCTGGGACAAGAACCCACCGGCACCGGAGCTGCCGGAAGAAGTGGTGGAAGGAACGAGGGCGCGGTATTTGGAAGCCTACGCGAAGCTCACCGGACAGGTGCTGCGAATCTAAAACCGATTCCCAAGGGTGAAGCCCTTGGCAGAGGGAGGATTTGATGGCGGAAAAACCTTTTGCCACTGAAAACATCCGGAACGTCGCGGTCGTGGGTCACTCTTCCACCGGCAAAACGTCGCTGGTTTCGGCCATGCTGTTTTGCGCCAAAGAAACGCCCAAGCTGGGCAAGGTGGACAAGGGCACAGCCATCACCGATTTTGACGACGAGGCGGTGGAGCGCAAGATCACCATTGCCGCTGCTGCGGCCTTTGCCCGTCACAAGGGGTGCAAGGTGAACCTGGTGGACACCCCGGGGTACGGCATCTTCCTCACCGAAGCGCTGCAGGGCGTGAGGGTTTGTGAGGCCGCCCTCATCACCGTTTCGGCGGTGGCGGGCGTGGAAGTGCAAACCGAGAAGATGTGGAAGGTTTGCGCTGAGTCCGGTAAGCCGGTGCTTTTCGTGGTGAACCTCATGGACCGCGAGCGCGCCTCCGCCGAGCGCACCCTCGCCCAGCTGCAAAAGCGCTTTGGGCGGGAGGTGGTGCCGGTGCAGGTGCCCATTGGTGAAGAGGCGGGCTTTTCCGGGGTGGTGGACCTTCTTAGCATGAAAGCCCTCACCTCCCCCGCCGATGAGAGCGGGACGGTGACGGTGGGTGATATTCCGGCGTCAGTGGCGGAAGCCGCCGAGGCGGCCCGCTCGGCGCTTCTGGAAATGGTGGCCGAGCAGGACGAGGCGCTTTTGGAAAAGTTCTTTGCCGAAGGCACGTTGAGCTCGGAGGAGCTGGCTTCCGGCCTTAAGACCGCCTTCCGCCAGCGCAAGATCTTTCCCGTGTTTTTCACCAGCGCCACCCGCGTGCAGGCCATTACCCCGCTTCTGGATGCCCTGGTGGATCTGGTGCCTTCGCCCGCTGAGGTGGAAAACGCCTTCCTCCGGGATGACGGGCAAGAAGTCACGCTTTCGGCTTCCCTCGACCAGCCGGCGCTTTCCTACGTGTTCAAGACCATTTCCGACCCTTACGCTGGCCGCATTTCGCTCATGCGCGTGTACCTCGGCAGCTTCAACCCCGACGGCACCTACCAGAACAAGACCCGGGATGTGGCGGAGCGTTTCGGCGCGGTGAACTGGATTCAAGGCAAAGAGCTCATCCCCACCGAAAAGCTGGTGGCCGGCGACATTGGCGCAGTGGCCAAGCTCAAGGAAACCAAGACCGGCGACACGCTAGCGGCCAAGGAATCGGCGCTCAAGGTGCCTCCGGTGCGTATCCCCGAGCCCACCATTTCCTTTGCCATCACCCCCAAATCCAAGGGTGACGAGGACAAGATTGCCGGGGCCCTGGCCAAGATCCAGGACGAGGACCCCTCCCTGCAGGTTTCCCGCGACCCCCAAACCAAAGAGCTGTTGCTTTCCGGTTCGGCACAACTGCACGTGGAAATTGCGGTGGCCCGCCTTTCCAAGCGCTACAAGGTGGAAGTCACCCTCCAGCCGCCCAAGGTGCCCTACCGGGAAACCATCACCAAGACCGCCGAAGTCACCACCCGGCACAAGAAGCAAACTGGCGGCCACGGGCAATTTGCCGAAGCCAAGATCCGCCTGGAGCCTCTGCCCCGGGGGTCTGGCTACGAGTTCGTGGACAAGATCTTTGGCGGTGCCATCTCGCAAAACTACCGCCCCTCGGTGGACAAGGGCATCCAGCATGCGGCGCAAACCGGTCCCCTCGCCGGTTACCCGGTGGTGGACTTCCGGGTGGTGTTGCTGGACGGAAAAGAACACCCGGTGGACTCCTCGGACATGGCGTTCCAGATTTGCGGCCGCAAGGCCTTCCGGGAAGCGGTGAAGCTGGCCGGCCCCACGCTTTTGGAACCGGTCATGCAGGTGGAGATCACCACCCCCGATGAGTTCCTGGGCGACGTCATGGGCGACCTCAACTCCCGCCGGGGTCGGGTGCAGGGGATGGAGCCTTCGGACGGGCAAACGGTGGTGAAGGCCCAGGTACCTCTGGCGGAAATGCTCACCTACTCCCAGACCCTCCGCTCCATCACCGGCGGGCGCGGCGATTTCCACATGGAGTTTTCCCACTACGACGAGGTGCCCAAGCAACTGCAGGAAAAGATCATTGCTGCCGCGGGGGCGGTGGCTGCGGAAGAGGAGGAAGAGGAGTAATTACAAGGGCAAACTGCAGCTTGCGGGCGGTTGGGGTGCGAGCTTCCGTCCCAGACCGCCCGCAGTTTGCCAGTAGCGGAAGGCGGCTCCTCCCCGGGGGAAAAACGGCATGAGCTACATTCTGAAGTTCTTCGATTTCCTGCTGCACCTGGACGTGCACCTGGACACGCTCATTCAAACCCACGGCAGCTGGGTGCACGGCATCCTCTTCGTCATTGTCTTTTGCGAGACCGGCTTTGTGGTGACGCCCTTTCTCCCCGGTGATTCTTTGCTCTTTGCAGTGGGCACCTTTGCCGCCCGGGGAAGCCTGGATCTCATTACCGCCCTGGTGGTGCTTTCTGCGGCCGCCATCCTCGGGGACACCGTCAATTACTGGATTGGCCACTTCGTGGGGCCCCGGGTGTTCCACCGCGACGATGTGCGCTGGCTTAACCGCAAGCACCTGGACCGCACCCACGAGTTTTTTGAAAAGTACGGGGCAAAAACCATTATCCTGGCGCGCTTTGTGCCCATCGTCCGCACCTTCGCCCCGTTTGTGGCTGGTATTGGCGCCATGACCTACGGCAAGTTCCTGCTTTACAACGTGGTGGGTGGCTTGCTCTGGGTGCTTTCCATAACCCTGGCCGGCTACTTCTTTGGCAACATCCCGGTGGTGCGCCGTCACTTTACCCTGGTGATCATCGGCATCATTGTTGTTTCGGTGCTACCCGCCATCACTGAGACCCTCCGCCACCGCCGGAAATCCTGACCCCCACTGCAGGAAACCCCCGCACCACCCAGCGCAAAGGCCAGAAAGCCGCTTCCCCCGCGTAGGCCACGCCCACCCGGGGGAGCTGCAGGACTTCCTCCTCCGCAAAGGAAAACCCGTCATCGGCAATAAACACCGCTTCTCCGGTGGTGAGGTCGTAGCCGTTTTCTTCCCGCCCCAACCCCAGGGCCTGGCAGAGCTTGGCAGGACCGTTGCAGTCCAGGCGGCCCCCCCGGCGCCTCCTGACCACCTCCTCGCCCAAAACCACCACACCTCCGCGCAGCAAAACAGCTTGCGGGTCCCCGGGCCTTCTGGTCACCACGTTGGCGCAGTAATGCATGCCGTAGGTGAAGTACACGTACAGGTGGCCCGCTTCCCCCCACATGACCTCGTTTCTGGGGGTCCGCCGCCCACCGGCGGTGTGTGCTGCCGGATCCCCCACCCCCAGGTAGGCTTCCACCTCCATAAGCCGCAGCACCACCATTCCTTCCGGCAGCCGTCGCACCAGCAGCTTCCCCAGAAGCTCCCGGGCCACGGTTTCCGTATCCCGCTGGTAAAATGCCCGCGGCAGCACGGCGTGGTGCAACTTTTCCCAAAGGAGGTCAGAAGTGGAGCTTTCCAAAGCTTGTGTGACGGGTGGTGCAGGTTTCATCGGTTCTCACGTGGCCGAGGCGCTTTTAGCCCGCGGCTTCGAAGTACTTATTGTGGACGACCTCTCCACCGGGCGCAAGGAGAACATCCCCGCCGGAGCCCGCTTTTTCCAGATGGACATCCGCTCTCCGCAAGCGGGCCAGCTTCTCGCTGACGAAAGGGTGGAGCTTCTGGTGCACCACGCCGCGCAAATGGACGTGCGCAAAAGCGTCGCCGATCCCCTCTTTGACGCCGACGTCAACATCCTCGGCACCTTGAACTTACTGGAATCAGGGCGGCGTTCGCGCTTGAAGCAGGTGATCTTTGCCTCCACCGGCGGCGCCATGTACGGGGAGCAGGAGGCGTTTCCCGCCACCGAGACGCACCCGGCGCGCCCAGTTTCCCCCTACGGTGTTTCCAAGCTTTCGGTGGAGCGCTACCTGTACTTTTACTGGAGCGAGTACCGGCTTTCCGCTACCTGTTTGCGGTACGCCAACGTGTACGGGCCCCGGCAAAACCCCCACGGCGAAGCGGGCGTGGTGGCTATCTTTTTGAACCGCCTGCTCAGCGGAGAGCCCTGCGTCATCAACGGCGACGGCCTGCAAACCCGGGATTACGTGTACGTGGGCGATGTGGTGGCCGCCAATCTCGCCAGCATCGGTAGGAAGGGCTTTTTCGTGTACAACGTGGGCACCGGTCGGGAAACCAGCGTGGTGGAGCTTTACTGGCTCCTGGCCAAAGCGGTAGGGGTAGAAAAACCGCCGGTGCATGGGCCGGAAAAACCCGGGGAACAACGCCGATCGGCCATCTCCTCGGAGCTCATGCGCCGGGAACTGGGGGTTTACCCCTCGGTTTCGCTGGAAGAAGGGTTGGCCATCACCGCCCGGTGGTTTGCGGAAAGGGAAACGGCGTAGGGTTGCCATCCTTGTTTAAAATGTGACCATGGATCTTTTAGCCTGGTTGGGGGGAACGCTTCTTGCCCTGGGCATGCTGGCCTTAGGCCTGTGGGCCGGCATTGCCGAGCGCCGGCACGGCGCCGATAGCGAGGGCTTTTGGACCGCCCACCGCTCGCTTTCGGGCTGGAGCCTGGGCATGAGCCTTTCCGCCTCCATGCTTTCGGTGTCCTGGTCGCTGGTTTACGGGGTGGAGCTCCTGTACCGCTACGGCTGGGGTGGGCTCTGGCTTTTGGCGATTCCCTGGCTTGTGACCTTGGGGCTTTTTTACCTTTTGGTACCGCGTTTGCGTGCCTTCGGTGCTTTTTCCCAGGGGGAGCTCTTTGGCCAGGTGCACGGCCGAAAGCTCCAGCTTTTGACGGCTCTGGTGTTGAGCGTGGTGTTTTTAGCCTGGTGCGGCGCGGAAATTGCCGCCGCTGGCGAGCTGCTGGCCCCCATGCTGCAAGCGCCAGCCCCGCTGGTGATGGCGGGGCTGGCACTTCTTGTGGCGGCTTACTCCTGGGCTGGCGGTTTTCGAGCGGTGGTGCTCACCGACGTGGCCCAGTTCCTGCTCATTGCGGTGTTTTTGGTTTTTTTGGCGGTGAGGTCCTGGCAACCCCAGGGTTTATCCCCGCTGGCGCCCATTCCAGCCCCTTCCTTGTGGCTTGTGCTGGTCACGCTTTTGGTGTACGTCACGGGTTGGCTTTCGGAAGCCGACATCTGGCTGCGCTTCACCGCCGCCAAAAGCGACACCCACGCCCGCCTGGCCATGGCCTTTACCGCCGGCGTTTCCCTGGTGCTGGTCATTGGGGTGCCGGCGCTATTAGCGGCGGCAGCCCGGACGCTTTTGCCCCAAAGCCAGGACCTGGTGTTTCCCAGGCTTCTCGCCCACCTTCTCCCCCCTCAGCTGCACATCCTGGTTTTGGGGGGCTTTGCGGCGGTAGCCCTGTCCACCATTTCCACCACCGCCAACGTGGTGGCGGTCACCTGGGCCCGGGATTGGCCCCGGGAAAAAGCCCATAGCAGCAACTTGAGCTGGGCACGATGGGCTTCCGCTCTGGCGGTGTTTGCGGCGCTGGTGGTGGCCTGGCTTTCCCGCTCGCTTTCCGAGCTTTTTTACCTTTCGGCAGGGTTGTTGTCCGCCGGGCTTTTCTGGCCGACCCTGGGCCTCTTTTACCCGAGCCTGCGGGAAGCCGCACGTGTCGCAGCGTGGGTTGGCTTTTTTGCGGTTTTGGCTAGCTTCCTTTTGGAGCGCTCAGGGCTTTTCCGCTTTGCCGCCGATCCCGGGCTTAATGAGCTCGCCATTGGCTACATTCCGCCGGCGCTGGCGGTGGGTGTCCTGGCGCTGGCGGGAAGCTGGCTGTGGATGAAGGTCAAGAAGCCGCAGGAAGCACCGCAGCCTAGGCAGTAGTGGACGACGACTCCCCTTCGGCGCTTGTGGTCTTCCGCCGCCGCCGCCGGCGCTTGGCCGCGGGCTTGGGGGCTTCCTCGGCCACTGCTGTCTCACCACCCGAACCGGTATCAAAGCCGGTCACCACGTAGGTTCCCGAGCGCTCGTCCTTGCGCAGCTTGACGATGTGGTGGGTTTCGGCGTCCTTGAGGAGTGCGGTGAATGTGGGATAGCCGTAGTACTCCTCGTTGAACTCCGGCTTTTTTCGCTGCATGGTTTGCTTGATCATGGAGCCCCAGAGCACCTCTTTGCCGTCCCGCATGAGCGCCTTAATGGCATCCACCAGCAAAGCAAAGCACTCCTGCTTTTTTTCCGGGAGACCGGCAAGGGAGGGGGTGGTTTCCGCCAGCGAGCGGATGAGGTCCTCGTAAAAGATGAACTCGTCGCAGTTGGAAATCAAAAGCTCCGAGGTGGAGTTCTTCACGCCAATGCCAATAACGTACTTATCGTTTTCCCGCAGCTTGGAAACCAGCGGCGAAAAGTCGGAATCCCCGGAGCAAAGGGCGAAGGTGGTGACGAACTCCTTGGCGTAGCACAAATCCAAAGCATCCACCACCATGCGGATATCCGCCGAGTTCTTCCCCGAGTAGGCTTTCAGGGGAACGTCTATGAGCTCAATGGCCGCTTCGTGAAATGCGCGCTTGTACTGACCGTAGCGCTCCCAATCGGCGTAAGCCCGGCGCACCACCACCTTCCCCTTTTCCAAGAGCCGGGCCAAAACCAGGTTGATGTCGAACTGCTTGTACCCGGATTCCCGCAGGCCCAGGGCGATGTTTTCAAAGTCAATGAACAGGGCAATTTTGTGTTCTTCAATGGGCATCCGCCTTCTGCCTCCGGGCAGATGCTACCGCTTCTTTACCACCGGGCGCAAATGAAGCCGGGAAAAGCGAGATCAGGGGCCAGGCAAAAGCCCGCTGACCCTGGCAGCGCAAATGAAGTCGTTTTCCGAAAGACCACTGATGGCGTGCGTCCAGTACACCACCCTTACGGTTTTGTACCCCACTTCCATAAGCGGGTGATGGTCCTGCTGGTGGGAAATCCACGCTACAGCGTTGACGAAAGCAATGGCCTGGTAGTGGTCGCGGAACACGAAGGTGCGCTCCAGCTTGCCGTCCTTCAGGGCCCAGCCCGGAAGCTGGGCCAACAACCCCGTAGCTTGCTCCCGCGAAAGGGGAAGGGTTCCCCCTTCACATGGCACACAGCGCTTAGCGGCAAGGTCTTCCGGCACCGTTCTGTTCCCTCTTGGTTAAATCCAAACACCCCTCCCGTTATTCCCGGTGCTGGAGCCTGCAAGCGCCAAATTTTTCTGTATGCTGAAGCCGTGAGCGAGGGTTCGAAGCCGGTGAGGCTTTCGCCGGAAAAAGCTGTGACCAAGCGGGTGGACTACGCCTCGGCCCTAAACCCCGAGCAGCTGGCGGTGGTGATGCACCCCGGCGGCCCCATGCTGGTGCTGGCGGGAGCGGGTTCAGGAAAAACGCGAACTGTGGTGTACCGCGTGGCCCGGCTTCTGGAGGACGGGGTGGAGCCCTCGTCCATTTTGATGCTCACCTTCACCAACCGCGCTGCCCGGGAGATGCTCACCCGAGTGGAAACCCTGCTGGGGCGTGACGCCTCCCGGGTCATGGGCGGCACGTTTCACTCGGTGGGCAACCGCATCCTGCGCCGCTACGGGGAAAGGCTGGGCTATCCCAGCAACTACGGCATCCTTGACCGGGAGGATGCCCAGGAGCTCATGGGGCAGGCGGCCAGCGACGTACTGCCGCAGGTGCCGGACAAGAGGCTGCCGGGAGCGGCCGTGCTTTTGGAGGTGTACTCCTTCGTCATCAACACCGGCCGCAGCCTGGAAGAGGTGGTTTCCTGGAAGTACCCGCAGTTTTTGACCGATCAGGAGTTTATGCAGGCGGTCTTCCGCCGCTACCTGGAGCGCAAAAGACAGGCCCACCTCATGGACTACGACGACCTCTTGCTCAACTGGCTGCTGCTGCTGCGCCAACACCCCGAGGTGCGGCAGGCACTGGCCACCCGCTTCCGCCACATCCTGGTGGACGAGTACCAGGACACCAACAAGCTGCAAGCGGAAATCGTGGATTTAATGCTGGGGGCCGAGCGCAACCTCATGGTGGTGGGCGACGACGCCCAATCCATTTACGCCTTCCGCGGGGCCGAGTACGCCAACATCCTCACCTTTCCCCAGCGCTACCCGGATTGCACGGTTTTTCACCTCAACACCAACTACCGCTCGCTACCCCCCATCCTGGAGTTGGCCAACGCTTCCATTGCCCACAACCAGAAGCAGTTCCCCAAACACCTGCAACCGGTGCGACAAGGGGGGGAAAAGCCGGCGGTGGTGGCGGCCCCTTCCCCGGAGCTCCAGGCGGCCTTCGTGGCCCAGCGCATCCTGGAGCTTTTGGACGAAGGTGTGCCCTTAGGTGAGATTGGCGTTTTGTACCGCAACCACTCCCACTCTTTGGAGCTGGAAGTGGAGCTCACCCGCCGCTCCATCCCTTACGAGGTGCGCTCGGGCTTGCGGTTTTTCGAGCAGCGGCACGTGAAGGACGTGCTCGCCCACCTGCGCTTTGTGGCCAACCCTCGGGATGAGGTGGCCTTTTTCCGGATGGCCAAGCTGCGGCCGCGCCTGGGCCAGCGCTTGGTGGCCCGGGTTTGGGAGGCGTTTCACACCTCCCCCGAGCCCCTGACCGCTTTCCTGCAGCTGGATCCTGCTAGCTTGAGTTTGCCCCAGGCTGCCGCCCACTCCCTCCAGGAGCTCCAGGGGCTGGTAGGCAAGCTCACGCGATTGCAGCAGCGCCCCGGGGAGATGATCCGCGAGGTGCTGGCCTCCGGCTACCGGGAGTACGTGCGCTCGCAGCTGGACAACGCGGCTTCTCGTCTTGACGACCTGGAACAGCTGGCCATCTTTGCCGATGGTTACGACAGCCTGCCGGCCTTCTTGGACGAAGTGACGCTCATGAACGAGCTTTCCGGTGAAGACGTGGCGGCCCTGGAGGGCGAGCGGGAGCGGGTCACGCTTTCCACCGTGCACCAGGCCAAGGGCCTGGAGTGGCGGGTGGTTTTCGTCATTTGGCTTTCGGAGGGGCGCTTCCCCACCGCCCGCGCCGAGGATGTGGAAGAAGAACGGCGCCTGTTTTACGTGGCCTGCACCCGCGCCAAGGACGAGCTTTACCTCTGCTACCCGCTGGTGGCCCGGGACCGCTACCGGATGGACATCATCACCGAACCGTCCCGCTTCTTGCAGGAGCTGCCCGAGGAGCTGTACCAGCGCTTGCTGGTGGAAGCCCCGCAGGAAAACCTGGAGCTGGAAGCCGGCGGGAACTACGAGCTGCCGGCGTTCTTAAAGCCGCAAAAACCCAATTAAGCGGGCTGCCGTGTGTTCTTCTTCACGGAGAAGAACCGGGAGCGGTCTGGCTTTCCGGCACGCCCGGCACCCGGGTCCAGACCTCGGTGCGACCCAAAAGCGGAATGCCCACGTAACCCCGCAACCGCAAGCGGTCCTGGCCTTCCAGGGTGATGGTGGCGCGGTAGGTGTTGCCACTGACCGGATCGTAAATCTCCCCGTCTACCCACCGCTTCCCGTCCCAGCGGAATCCGGTGAGGATCTCCAGGCCCATAACCGGCCGGGTGCGCAGGTTGGGGTCGGGGTTTTCCCGATCCACCTTGGGTTTTCCCGCGGCCGGATGATCCGGCGGATAGACCGGCTTTTCCAGCCACACGATCCGCCCGGAAAGGCCCTCCCCCTTTTGCCGGATTTCCACGATGGCCGCACCGTTTTTTGCATCCGGGGGTGTGTGCCAAAAGCCCAGCACCGCTTCCCTTTCCCCTGCTCCCACCACGCTGGCGCACAGGAACAAGCCCACCAACACGCGCTTCATGGTGCCCTCCGGCTCCAGTGTAGCGTTTTCCACCGACGACCTGCGTGTAAGCTACCGCCATGGCAGAAGCGACGACTCCCAAGGTAGCCATGGTAGGTGCGGGCTTAACCGGCCTGGTGGCCGCCTGGCGGCTGGTGCAAGAAGGCGTGCCGGTGACCATCTTCGAGCGCTACCCCCAGGCCGGAGGCCTGGTGGCCACCTTTCGCGTGGGCGGTGAGGAACTGGAGTGCTTCTACCACCACCTGTTCACCACCGACCGCGACTACGTGGCCTTGGCGGAGGAGCTGGGGCTTGGAGATAGCATCCGCTGGCTTGCCTCCAGCATGGGCATTTACACCGCCGGCAAACTCTATCCCTTTGGCACGCCGCTTTCGCTTTTGCGGTTTTCTCCTTTTTCGCTGGCGGACAAGCTGCGCTTTGCCCTTTCGGTGCTTTACCTGGGGAGGGTTAAAAGCCCCCAGCGGTTTACCGGCGTTCCCGCCTGGCAGTGGATCCGCCGCTTTGCGGGCAAAAGGGTTCTGGATTTGGTGTGGGGGCCGCTTCTGGAGCAAAAGTTTGCCGAACGAAAGCATGAGGTTTCCATGGCCTGGCTCTGGAAGAAGGTGCAGCTCCGGGGCCAGTCCCGGGGCGCCGGGGGTTTCAAGGAAGCCTTAGGCTACATGGACGGCTCCTTTGGCCGCCTGGTGCGGCTTTTGGAAGCAAAACTGCGGGAACGGGGGGTGGTCTTTCGTTACGGGGAGCCTGCTTTGAAGCTTGAAGCTACGGAAAAAGGCCTGGCGCTGCGCACCCGCAAGGGGGTAGAGCTTTTCCCCTACGTGCTCTTTACCGCATCCCCCAGGGAGCTGGTCCGGGTTGATTCCGGCGCTTTCCCCGGTTGGTACCGGCAAAAGCTGGAAGCCCTGGAGGCCACCAACGCGCTTTGCCTGGTCCTGGAGCTGGACCGGGCCTTCTTGCCCTTTTACTGGACCAACGTGGCCGATCCCTCGTTCCCCTTTGGCGGCGTCATCGAGCACACCAATTTGGTGGAAAAGGAACGCTACGGGGGTCGGCACGTGGTTTACCTTTCGAAATACCTTTTTGCCAGCCACCCCCTCTGGCAGGCCAGCCCCAAAGAGGTGTACGACGCCTTCGTTCCCCACCTCTCCCGCCTCAACCCGGCTTTTTCCGAAAGGTTTATTTTGGACTGGCACCTGTTCAAGGCCGCCGACGCTCAACCCCTGGTCACCTGTCACTACGAAGAGAAGCTGCCACCGGTGGAAACCCCCATCCCCGGGCTTTTCCACTGCTCCATGGCCCACATTTACCCGGAAGATCGGGGGCAAAACTACGCGGTACGGGAAGCCAACCGGGTGGCCAAGCTGATCCTCCAGCGGCTGCGGGCCAGCTAAAGGGCTCTAGGCTTTTTGTCCTGCGCGAGCCGCCAGCGTTTCCTTGAGGTAGTCCACGATTTCGCTGGTCGTGGCACCGGGGAGAAACAGGCGATCGATCCCCGCCGCCAAAAGCGCGGGGATGTCCTCCTGGGGGATGATGCCCCCGCCAAAAACCAAAATATCGCCGGCATCGCGTTTTCTGAGCTCTTCCACCACGGCGGGAAAAAGCGTCATGTGCGCCCCGGAAAGGGACGAAAGCCCCACCGCATCCACGTCTTCCTGCACCGCCGCATCCGCCACCATGGCCGGGGTTTGGCGCAGGCCGGTGTAAATCACTTCAAACCCCGCATCCCGCAGCGCCCGGGCGATGACCTTGACACCCCGGTCGTGCCCGTCCAACCCCACCTTGGCCAGCAAAATCCGGTACGGTCGCATCAAGCGCAGTATGCCCCAGCGCAAGCCGCTCCTCAAGAGCGGGGCCAGACGAGGACCGGGATTGAGAAAAGAAATGTCGGAGCGGCGCTCCATTGCCCATGCTAAGCCGCCGCGGAGCGGCGGCCCCACATCTCACGCGGGGGGTCGCTCGCACTCCGCCCACCTTTCCGCTCGCTTACCCCCCGCAACCCCCACCGCTCGCACCGGCAAAGCCGGATGCTCGCTTGTCTTGCCCGCCCCCGCCGCCGCAGGAGCGGCGGCCCCACAAACAAGAATGTGCAACGCGCGCTGCAAATGTGGGACCCGCGCTCCTGCGCGGGTCTTTTTCTTTCAGCCCGATTAAGCCTCCTCCGCCGGGGCTGGCCGTGTGCTTTGCGATGGCAGAGAAAAAACCGCAAGCTGGCCGGGGAAAGCATTTTGCAGGCGGTCAAGCAGCGTTGGCTCGCCCAGGCCTCCCTCGGGAAGGTGCGCCAAAACCAGAACGTCGCAGGCAAGCTGCGGAGCTAACTCGATCCAGTCCAGGATATGGGCGTGGCGGGCCATCCGAGCTGCCAGGCGGCGGTTTTCCCCCGAAAGCGAACACTCCACCACCGCCACCTGGGCGTCCAGAAGCTGAGGTTTCTTAGCAAAATGCCAGGGATCCCCGTCCCCGGCAATAACCAAAAACGGCCGGGAGCTGTCTTTCTGGTAAAACGCCCAGCCCAGAGAAGGCACGCCGTGATCGGTGGCAAAGGCCCGGGCGTGGCCCCACGGGAGGCTCACTTCGGTACCATCCCAAGCTGGCAGCAGCACCTCCTCAAGAGCTGTTCGCTTGCGCACCGAGTGCATGCCGGGGAGCACAGCAAAAGCCGCAAGGAAGTCCTCCCGCAGGGGCTCGGGAACCCAAACGGCAGTTTTTTCTTCGCGGAAAAAACGGGCCCGGGTGTTGAGGTAAGCGGCTAAAGCCGAGCTGTGGTCCAGGTGGGCGTGGGTCAAGAACACCGTGGGCTGCTGCATGATGACGGGTGTGAGGCGACCCAGGTCCAAAGCAAAGCCAAGCTCCGGCACGGCCAGGGCAGTAGCTCGGGAAGCAATGGAGGTTCCCATGAGCGTGCCAAAGGGAAAGGAAAGGCGCAGCTCCGGCGGCAGGTGGTTGGGGCAAGGATCGGCAAAGCGGGGGCCTTCCATGCCCCCATTCTAGCGGGAAGCTTGTGCCTTTCCGGTACAATGCCCCTGGAGGTGGGGATGTGCGGGATTTTCGGGATTGTGTTTGAGAACGACCGGCCTTTGGGTGAGATCCTCACGGGTGCTGCCAAGAGGCTTTCCTACCGCGGGTACGACTCGGTAGGTGCTGCAGCCATTGATTCCCAGGGCCGAATTGATTTGCGCAAGGCCCCCGGCAAGGTGGAGGAGGTGGCGGAAAAGCTCAAGTTTTCGGAACTTACCGGCTCACGCGGCATCTGCCAGCTGCGCTGGGCCACCTTTGGCGCCCCTTCCTACGAAAACGCCCAGCCCCATTTGGACTCCGACGGGGATCTGGTGGGCGCCCACAACGGCAACGTGGTGAACAACGCCGAGCTGCGTCGGCAGTTTATTGCCGAAGGCATGACGGTGCGGGGCACCAACGACGGGGAATCCTGCGTGCACGCGGTGGAGCGCTACGTCAACCGCGGTTTGAGCTTGCCCGAAGCGGTCCGGGCCGCCTACCGTGATTTGGCCGGGGATTTTGCCTTTGTCATCGGCAACAACAGGGAAAACATCCTGGTGGCGGTGAAAAAAGGCTCGGGGTTGGTGGTGGGGGTGGGTCCCGACTTTACCTGCTGTTCTTCCGACCTGCCCTCGGTCTTGCCGCTCACCCGCCGGGTGATCCCCATGGAAGACGGGGAAATGGTGGTGCTGCGGCCTCACTCCGTGGAGCTTTACCGGGTGGAGGACGGCGCCCCCATTGCCCGGGAGCCCAAGGAAGTGGGCGAGGACATGGGGGTCCCGGAAAAAGGCGGCTTTCCCCACTTCATGCTCAAGGAAATCCACGAGCAGGCGGCTGCGGCCCGGGAGCTTTACCACCTTCTGGAGCATTCGGAGCACCTGCCGCAAATCGCCCAGGAAGTGGCTAAAGCCCGGAGGGTTTTCCTGGTGGGCTCCGGCTCTTCCTACCACGCTTGCCTCATCGGCTCTCACTTTTTTTCCTCGCTGGCCGGGATTCTGGCCATTCCGGTGTTGCCCCAGCAGTTCGTGGAGCAATTCGGTCCGGCTCTGGGGGCCGACGATGTGGCGGTGTACGTATCCCAGTCCGGGGAAACCAAGGACGTGCTTAACGCCCTCAACTACGCCACCGCCAAGGGAGTAAAGGCCTTGGGCCTGGTGAACGTGCTGGGCTCCACGCTCACCAGGAAGGTGGAGCGATACCTGCCGCTGGCCTGCGGGTGGGAAATTTCCGTGCCGGCCACCAAGACGTACACAAACCAGGTCATCGCCCTCATTGCCTTAGCCGCCCGCAGCGGCGGTCGTGATTTGGGGCCGCTGGCAGCCGCTTCTTCTTGGCTTGAAAAAGCGGTGCGGGAAATGGACGGCACCGCCCGCGCCCTGGCCAAGCAGCTGGCCAAGGTCCAGAAGCTCTTCATCCTGGGTTACGGCCTGGGGCACGGGGTGGCTCTGGAGGGGGCGCTGAAGATCAAAGAGGTGACCGGTATCCCCTGCGAGGGCATGTTTTCCTCGGAGTTCAAGCACGGGCCGCTGGCCATGGTGGAGCAAGGCACGCCGGTGCTTTTCACCGCCTCCCCGGCCGGCTGCCACATGCTCACCAACCACGTCACCGAGGTAACCTGCCGCGGCGGCTACGCCATCGTTATCGCTCCGGAACACGAAAACCTGCGGGCGGAAGCCAGCCTCTTCATCCCTCTGCCGGTGGGCTCGGAGGTGGAGTACGCGGTGGTGGGGGCCGTGCCGTTCCAGTTGTTTGCTTACCACCTGGCGGTGACGTTGGGCTTTGATCCGGATTACCCGCGCAACCTCTCGAAGACGTTGACGGTGGATTAGCCTGTAGGTCCCGCCGCCATTAAAGCGGGCCGAACCTCTCGCACCTAAAAGGCCAACAGGTCCTTGGCCGCGCGGTAAACGTCCTCCACCTGGGGGAGCACCACGTCCTCCAGCTCGGGGGCGTAAGGCACAAAGCTGTCCTTGGCCGCGACCCGCCGGACGGGGGCGTCCAGGTAAGCAAAGAGCTCGTCGGCAATGCGGGCGGCAATTTCCGCTCCGTAGCCGAAGGACAGGCAATCCTCGTGCACCACCAGGGCGCGGTTGGTCTTCTTCACCGAACGGGCAATGGCCTCCCAGTCGTAGGGAGCCAGGGACCGCAGGTCCAGGATTTCCACCTCAACCCCCTCTTCGGCCAACAGCTTGGCTGCTGCCAGGCTGCGCACAACGGTTGCGCCGTAGGTGATGATGGTGAGGTCCTCCCCTTCCCGCACCGCTGCCGCCTTGCCAAAGGGGATCATGAAATCGGGGCCCGGGTACGGGGCTTTGTTGTGGGTTTGGCGGTAGAGGTGCTTGTGCTCCAGGAAGATCACCGGGTCATCGCAACGCAGGGCGGTGCGCAGGAGGCCGTTGGCATCCAAAGCGTTGGAGGGCATCACCACCCGCAAACCGGGGATGTGGGTGAAAAGCACCTCCCCCGATTGGGAATGGTACGGTCCGCCGCCCTTCAGGTAGCCGCCAATGGGGACGCGCACCACCACCGGCGCCGACCAATCGCCTCCGGAACGCCAGCGCATGGTGGCCAGCTCGTTGCGGAGCTGCATGTACGCCGGCCAGATGTAGTCGAAGAACTGAATTTCCGCCACCGGCTTCAAGCCGCGCATGGCCATGCCAATGGCCCGGCCAATGATGTTGGCCTCAGCCAGCGGGGTGTTAAACACCCGCCGGGAGCCGTAAAGCCGCTGCAAACCGTAGGTCACCTTAAAGACGCCGCCCTTGCCCTTAACCTCGCTCAGCACCTCATCGCGGGAGGCATCGGCCACGTCCTCGCCAAAAACCACGATGCGCTCGTTTCTGGCCATTTCGTCCCGCAAGCAGGCGTTGAGCAGGTCCACCATGGTCTTGGGGGCGTAGTCCTCAAACTTGGGTTCGGTGGCAAAAGCCTCGCTGGTGGGGTCCACCTCGGGCGAGTAAATCCACAGCGGCCAGGACTCCGGCGGCGGCTGCTTTTCGGCCAGAGCCGCTTCGGCGGCGGCGTTGACCTCGCGGTTGACCTCCTCCTCCAGTTGCGAAAGCTCCTCGGCGCTCACCCCGTAGGCTTCCTGCAACAGCTTGGCGGTGCGGCGCAGGGGGTCTTTTTGCGCTTCCTGCTCCCGCTCCCACTCCGGCCGGTAGAGGCGCTCATCGTCGGAAAGGGAATGGGAGTAGGGCCGCACCACGTGGGCATGTACCAGCACCGGCCCCTCCCCCGAGCGCACCCGGGCCACGGCTTCCGCCAGGGTGGCGTAAGAGGCAAGGAAATCACAGCCGTCCACCTCGTACACACCCAGGTTGGGGAAGCTTCGAACCAACTTAGAGATGGAGCCACCGGCGGTTTGCACGTCCACGGTCACGGAAATGGCGTAGCCGTTGTCCTGAATGAGGTATAGAAGCGGCAGCTTCTTGTTGCAGGCGGTGTTCAAAGACTCCCAGAACTCCCCTTCAGAAGTGGTGCCATCCCCCAGGGAGACGTACACCACCTCGTCTTCCGCCACCTCGGCGCAGCGGATGCCCTGCTCCAAAGCCAGAAAGTAACGCCCGGCTTCGGCAAAACCCACGGCCTGCAAGCACTGGGTGCCGGTGGGCGAAGAGGAGGAAGCCACGTGCAGGGCCCGCATCCCCCAGTGGGAAGGCATTTGCCGGCCTTTGGAGTCCGGCCCGCTTTCGGCGCCGATGCTGCCCAAAAACATCTGGTACGGGGTCATGCCCAGCGTGAGCATCAACGCGCGGTCGCGGTAGTAAGGGAAAAACCAGTCCTTCCTGGGCGAAAGGTGCAGGCCGGCGGCTACCTGCACCGCCTCGTGGCCGGCACCGGAAATTTGAAAGAACACCAGGTTATGCTGCTTGAGCTGGATTTCCTTGTCATCCACCCGCCGCGAGGTGAGCATCAGGCGGTAGGCGGAAAGCACTTCCTCCCGGGTCAACAAGCTTGCCAAAGTGGTCAATTCTTGCGCCATCCCCCCCTCCCCACGAAAATGCATCCGAGACGCATTCTACCGCAGCTTGCCGAATAGGAAGTCCGGACGCACATTAGAGGTGAGCGGCATGGCACTTTGACAGGTTGGAGACTCAGGGCGAAAGCCCGGGAGGTGCCTATGATCAAGCATATTGTGGTTGGCCTCGACGGCTCCACCTGTGGAGCCGCTGCCGAGCAACTGGCCATCCAGTTGGCGGCCAAGCTGGGGGCCTGCGCACGCGGTGTCCACATTCTTGATGCGGCGTTCCTCCAGGGTGCTTTCGTCAGTGACATTTCCGGCGCCATGGGGTTTGAGCCTTTTCTCCGCTTGCAAGCGCAGGTGGAGCAATCGCTGCAAGAGCTCGGCAACTTGCTGAAGGACCGGTTCACGAATTTTTGCGAGCAAGCCGGAGTCAAACACCGCTTCGTGTTGCTCCACGGGGGCGTGGTGGAGAAGCTCTGTGAGGAAGCGCAAACCGCCGATCTCCTGGTGCTCGGGCAGAAAGGCGTGGGTGCCCCCCAGCACCCGCAGTTCCTCGGACCCAACACCGGCCGCTTGCTCCGCCGCTGCCCGGTGCCGGTGCTCATCGTTCCCGAACATGGAAGCCTCCCGCAGAAGCCGCTGGCTGCTTTTGACGGCAGCCCCAAGGCCTTCCGCGCCTTGCACCTGGCCGGGGAAATCTGCGGTGCGCTGGCCGTGCCACTCAAGGTCGTGACCCTGGGAACCGACGAAGCCGCTGCTTCCTCCCTGCTGGAGCGGGCGGCCAGCTTCCTGGAGCCCTTTGCGGTGAAAGCCAGCTTTTCCTGGGAGCGAGGGGAAGCGGTGGAACAGGTGCTCCTTTCCATGCTGGACCCCGCCGAGCACGACTTTCTCTTCATGGGCGCCCACGGCCACAGCCGCGTCATCGAAACGGTTTTGGGTTCCACCACCGAGTACGTCACCCGACGCTCTCCGGTGCCGGTGCTTTGCGCCACCAGAGCTTAGGATCCAGGTTTTTACGAGCTACTTGAGGCTCTGAAGGTCTTTCAGGACCTCTTGCGCGTGGGTGGCGGGGTCCACCTTCGGGTACACCTTAAGAACCCGGCCGTCCCCACCCACCAGGAAGGACACCCGCTTGGGATAAGAAGCCTCCGGCGAATCCGCCGCCCCTACCTGCACCGCCAGCTGGCGGCTCGAATCCGAAAGCAGGCGGAAGGGAAAGCGCTGCTCGGCAGCAAAGCGGGCGTTGTCGGCAGGGGTATCGAAGGAAACCCCAAGGATCTCCACCCCCAGCTTGCGAAACTCCGCGTAGTGATCCCTCAGCTCACAGCCTTCCCGGGTGCAACCGGAGGTCATGGCCTTGGGGTAAAACCACAGCAAGTAGGTCTTCCCTGCCAGGTCCTTGGAGCTGACCTTTTGCCCCTGCTGGTCCACCAGCTCCCACTGGGGAAACGGGCTGCCTTCCGTCAAAGGACCGGCTGCCCCCGCCCCAAAAGCAAACAACACCAAAAACACAACCGAAAACACTTCCCACGACATACGAAACCCTCCCCGAGGCAAGAACAACCCCGCACCCAAGCTCATTCCCCTGAGTTTAGCGCCGCTTGACAAACGGTCACTGTGGGGCAATATTGGGTAATGATGATACATGAGGAAGTAACCAACGATCGGTCTCCTTGCCTTCCTCAGTTCCTCAATGAAAGCCGCTAGGGTGGGAAACAACCATGAATAAAGACGAGAAGTTACGCCGCTTGTCCACCGGAATTCCCGGGTTGGACGAGATTCTGGGTGGTGGCATGCTCAAAGAGCGCGCCTATTTGGTGCGAGGGGGGCCGGGGACCGGGAAAACCACCTTCTGCGCTCACTTTGCCAAGGCGGGGATCGATCGGGGAGAATCCGTGGCTTGGGTGACTCTCTCCGAGCCCCCTGGTCGGGTAAAGGAGAGCACCTCGGCAATTGGGCTCGACCTTTCAAAAGTGACTTTCTTAGACCTAACGCCGGGACCTGCCTTCTTCCGAGACCAAAAGAGCTACGACATCTTTCCACCGGAAGAAGTGGAGTCAGCGCCCCTCGCAGCAAAGATCCGCGACGTTGTTGAAAAGACAAAACCCACTAGAATCGTGGTTGATTCGGTGAGCCAACTCCAGTTCTTGTCATCGACCCCGCAAAATTTCCACAAACAGCTCCTGTCGCTGCTCGCGTACCTCACGTCAAACCATGCCACGGTTTTACTGACTTCTGAAGCAAGCCCCCAGGCTCCAGACGACGAGGTGCAGTTTTTGGTGGACGGCGTGGTAGAGCTCGAAGTTTCCGCGAACGACCGGCACCTCCGGGTGAAGAAATGGCGTGGTTCCGAACACAGCGCCGGTTGGCATTCCTACCAGATCACGCGCACGGGTCTTCAGGTTTTTCCCCGGCTGGATCCTCAGCGCGAACCCAGGGAGTTCCCGCTAGAGCTCATTTCTTCGGGTATCCCGGCGTTGGATGAGCTGCTGCAAGGGGGAATTTCGCGGGGTACGATCACGCTGATTTCCGGCCCGTCAGGCGTTGGCAAAACCACCCTGGGTTTGCAATTTATGAAAGAAGCCGCCAGCCGCGGCGAGCGGTCGGTGGTTTTTCATTTTGAAGAAGCCAGGCGCACCATCATTGGCCGGGGTGAGCGGGTCAACATCCCCATTTCCCAAATGCTGGAGCAAGGTTCACTTGAGCTAAAGCGCATCGAGCCGCTGCAGTTCAGTGCAGATCAGTTCGCTCATATGGTTCGAGAGGAGGTGGAACAACGCGGCACGAAAATGGTGATGATTGATTCCGTTGCGGGTTATCGGCTCTCGCTGCGCGGTAACGACTTGGGCGCATCCCTCCACGCCTTAACCCAGTATCTCGGGAATAAAGGAGTCACCACTCTTGTTTGCGCCGAAGTGGAAAAAATTACTGGGGACTTCCAAATCACCGAAGTGGGCATAAGCTACTTGGCCGACAACATTATCTTCATGCGCTACTTTGAAGCGGGCGGTCAGTTGCGCAAGGCTATTGGTGTATTGAAAAAGCGGCTTTCCGACTTTGAGAAATCGGTGCGTGAAATTGAAATTACCCGCTACGGCATTAAGGTGGGCCAGCCACTCACCAGCTTCAGCGGAATCTTGACCGGTACTCCTGAATTTCGAGGTTCGAGCAGCTGACGAGATCTTTCAAGCCATGTCTGCCCCCTTCGACCCAAGGGCTGAAATCACGCCCGGTTCACCAGCGCAGGAGCAGGCGAGCCTGCTGCTCTGCCTTCAAGAGGATGAAAATGCCCGGCTTCTGGGCGATTTTTTGCGCCAACACCTTGTCGTACACCACGCCTCGACCCCAGCCGACGTGGACGGTCCCTGGGACCTGTTGATCTTCGATCTTTCCTGGTTTTCCAGCTTGGGAGAAGACAACGCCCGCAAAAGAAAACTCCTTGAAGAACCGCTGCTCCTCCCCTACGTTCTTTTGGTTAGACAGGACCAATACGCCCAGCTTACAACCCGGGTTTGGAGCGTTTTCGACGAGGTCCTGCTGATACCCATGCACAGGGCGGAGCTCCTGACCAGGATTTTCCGCTGGGTTAAGATCCGCCGGCTCACGCAACGCTTGGAAGCCCAACGGGCGGACATGGAAATCTTTTCCCAAGCCATTGCCCACGAAATGCGGGCCCCTCTCCGCGCCATTTCGGGATTTGCCTCCATGCTGGTGGAGTCTCTGGATGGAGGGATTACCCCAGATTTCAAGAAAGACCTGAATACGATTGAAGATCTCTGTTCCCACGCCAACCACCTGGCTTCCCACCTCCTGGAGCTGGCGCAACTGGGAGAAGGGGGCGTACACCTGGAAGTATGGCCAGCTCGCCTTTTGGCTGAAGGCGCGGTCAAGGACTGTGAAGAGCAGATCGCCCGAACAAAGGCGCGGGTGGATGTTTGCGGCGAGGCGCCGGACGTTTTGGCCGACGCCGTGCTGGTAAATGTGGTTTTGACCAACTTTTTGCGCAACGCCTTGAAGTTCCAAAAACCCAGGGGCACTCCGGTTGTTTCCCTGCGCGTTGAAGCCCTGGGGCGGTGGTGCCGTTTTTCCGTGGAAGATAATGGCATCGGGATTCCTTCACAAGATTTGAGTAAGCTTTTCCAGCCGTTTTCCCGCTTGCATCGCAGCGATGTTTATCCCGGTTTCGGTCTGGGGCTAGCCACGGCGGCTAAAGCGGCGCAGTTAACCAGCGGGCGGGTGGGTGCCTCCTCAATCGCCGGCAAGGGAAGCATATTTAGGCTGGAAGTGCCTTGTGTGGACGCAACCGAGGATTCACCATGAGAATAATCCTGGTAGACGACAACCCGTTTGACCGTGAGCTCGTGACCCGCATGCTGCAACGGACGTTTTCAGAGGCAGACTTGTGGTCCTGTGGCTCCCTTGAGGAATTTCGCGCAGCGCTCGATAAGGGTGAACCCGATGTGGTGGTAACTGATTTTAGGCTGCAAGACACCGACGGGCTGCAAATACTTGCCGCGACCAAAGAGCGTTTTCCCCACTGTCCGGTGGTAATGTTCACCGATTCAGGGAGCGAAGAGCTGGTGGTCAAGGCCATGCGGGCGGGTCTTAGCGACTACATTCTCAAACGCCATCTTCGTACCTTGCCTCAGGTTGTTATGCGCTGTTTGGAAGAAGCTCAAGTCCGGAAAGAGCGAGATCAAGCGGTAACAGAACTCGAAGAATCAGAGCGAAGGTTTCGGGCTATTGCCAATTTGGTAAGCGACTACGCGTTTGGCTTCCTCTTTGATGAGCAAAACCTACCGAGGGTCACGTGGATTTCGCCGTCTTTTTCCCGCCGCTTGGGCTACACCCTTGAGGACTTTCGCGAACGAAACCTCCCGCTGTTGGCTATCGCCCACCCTGACGACTCACCGCTTTTGCAACAAGCCATGGAAAAGGTACGCAAGGGTGAAAGCGCCACGTTTATTCACAGGGTGCTCACCAAGACCCAGGAAGTGCGGTGGGTTCGACATTTTTGCAGCCCCCGCTTCGACAAAGACGGCCAACGCGTCATTGGTGGCGACGGCGCCGCCCAGGACATAACCGAACAAAAGGCTGCCGAAGATGCGCTGCGAGCGCGGATGGCGCAATTAGCGCTCCTCAACCAGGTGGCCCAGGCGGTTCTGGAACGCCACGACCTGGCTTCCATGTTTCACGCGGTGCTCAGCCAAATTGAGCAACACCTCCCCGTGGATCTGGCCTGGATTGGCAAAGTAGAGGCTGAGAAAGTGCAAACCCTTTGCATTACCCAACGGGGGGTCGAGGCCCTGGCCGGGTGCCTAGAAGAGAACGCCCGTCTGGCTTTGCAACCCAGGACTCTGGAGCTCTTGGCTGCGGGGCAGACTGTCACGATCAATGAAACGGAAACCCTCACCCGGGAATTGTGCCTCGATAGCACCGCCCACACTTGCAGCTCGCTGGTGATGGCGCCGATGGTCTTGCAGGAAAAGCTAGAGGGAGTGCTTTTTGCTGGACGCAAGAAGCCGCACGCGTTCCTAGCCGAAGAAGCTTCCTTTTTGAGGAGCGTGGCCGAACACCTGGCGTTGGCCTGGCGGCACGCCAAGCTTTTTGAAAGCCTGGAGATGGCCTACCGCGATTTGCAGCAAACGCAAGCAGCCATGATGCAACAAGGGCGGCTTCGGGCCTTAGGACAAATGGCTTCGGGCATCGCTCACGACATTAACAACGCGCTTTCCCCGGTGTCCCTTTACGCCAGCGTAATGCTGCGCGATCCCACCCTTCCCGAAAAGCACCGTCGCGCCGCCGAGGTTATCTTGAAAGCCGTGGAATCGGCCAGCGAAACGCTGCGCCGCCTGAAGAGCTTTTACCGCACGGCCCCGGCCACCTCCAACCTCGAGCCGCTGGACGTTGCCAATTTGGTAACCCAGGTGGTGGAGCTCACCAAGCCCAAATGGAGCGCCCTGCCTCAGCAACAGGGGGTGGTCATCGATGTGGTCACCGAAGTGGAACCCAATCTACCGCCTTTCCCCGCCGTGGAAAACGAGCTGCGGGACGCACTCACCAACTTGATCCTCAACGCCGTGGATGCTTTGCCCCAAGGGGGAACCATCACCATACGTGCCTTTACCCATGGAGCCCCAAAAGCCGGCGGCTATTTGATCCTAGAGGTGAAGGACAACGGCGTAGGCATGGGTGAGGAAACACGCCTGCACGCGTTGGAGCCGTTCTTTACCACCAAGGAGAGCGGCACCGGCATGGGCTTGGCCACCGTTTACGGCGTGGTGCAACGGCACGATGGCACCGTGGAGATTGAAAGCGAACCGGGAAAAGGCACCACCGTTCGACTGGTGCTTCCCTGGCGAGAGGTTGGGCCAGATAAAGCCGCGAGCGTAGCGCCTGTCACCTTGCCCCCGCTGCGCGTTCTCTTTGTGGATGATGAGCTGCTCATCCGTGAGAGCTTGCGCCACGCGCTGGAACAGGAAGGCCATACCCTCATCGCCTGCGAATCCGGCGAAAAAGCCCTGGAGGTTTTCCGGGATTCGCTGCATAAGGATCAAAAGTTTGACGTGGTCATCACCGATTTGGGTATGCCGGGGATGAGCGGACGCCAGCTCGCTGCGGTTCTCAAAGAGATTTCACCAACGACCCCGATTATCCTGCTGAGCGGTTGGGGAATGATGCTTCAGGCGGACACAGAACCCTACGTGGACGCGGTGCTCAGCAAGCCCCCCAACCTCAACGTGCTTAAGGCCACCATAGCGCGCTTGCTGAAGCTTGAAAACTAGCAGCTCGCGGCAGGTCAAGGAATTTCTCCAAAAGAACTGCCAAACAAAAAGGGGGTAGCCGGTGGCCACCCCCGGGCTGAATTCCTCTGCTTTTTTGCTATTGAACCGGCCTGCCGTCGCTGTCCAGGAACTTCACCGGACCCAGGTTGAGCTCGCGAATGCCGGCTTCGATCTTGCTGCGGTCCCCCACCACCACGTAAACCATGCGGGCAGGTTGAATGACCTCCGAAGCCACCCGCTGAGCCACCGGCAGCTCCACCGCGCGGATGCGCTGGGCGTAGGTCTTGTAGTAATCCAAAGGCAAGCCGAACTGCACCACCTCAAAAAGCGAGCGCAGAACTGCCTCGTTGGTTTCCCACCGGCCCGGCAGGGTGAGCGTCAGGTTGCCTTTGGCCTTGGCAAGCTCCTCGGCAGCAATGGGCTTGGCGCCCACGATGTGCTCAAACTCCTTGACGGTTTCCAAAAGCGCTTCTTTGGTTTTGTCCCCCTGCACCGGCGCCATGGCAAAAAACGGCCGCTGCCCGCGAGCGTCGGGGAACACCACCCGCGCCCCGTAGGACCAGTGCTTGTCTTCCCGCAAGTTCATGTTGAGCCGGGAGGTAAAGGAGCCGCCCAGAACCTCATGGACCAGCTTCAGCGCTTCCTCCCACGGGTCGTTCTTGGGGGGAGCCAGAAGCCCCGCCAGGATCACCGATTGCTGAGAGCCCGGCCGATCCAGGATGTACACCTCCCGGGCCTGCGGACCACCAGCCGCTTGCAACGTCTTAGCCCGGACCTCCCCCGGCTTCCAGCCACCAAACAGCTTCTCCAGGTGAGCTTTAAGCTCGGCAAGGCTCACGTCCCCCACCACCACCAGCGTGGCGTTGTTGGGTTTGAAGTAGCTCTGGTGGAAGCGAACCAAATCCTCCCGGGTCAGCTTGGCCACTGTGGCTTCGGTGCCGGAGCCGGTAAAGGGCACCGCGTACGGGTGGCCTTCCCCGTACAAAAGCGCGGGCAGCACCCGCAAGCCCATGGCCACCGGCGTCACCTTTTCCCGGGCGATGGCCGCCAGCTGCTGCTTCTTCAGCCGCTGGAAGTCCTGTTCGGGGAAGGTGGGGTTGAGGACCACGTCGGCAAACAGAGCGAGCGAGTCGGCAAGCTTTTCGGTCAATGCCGAAAGGCTCACGTAGGAGCTGTCCAGCGTGGAGCCAGTGGCCAGCTCCGCCCCCAGCTTTTGCAGCTCATCGGAAATTTGCAGGGCGGTGCGGGTCTTGGTGCCCTCGTCCAGCATGGCCATGGCCAGGCTGGCCCGCCCCAGGGTCTCGGGGGTATCGGAAGCAAACCCCGCATCAAAAACCAGCTCCATTTCCACCAGCGGCACCGCCCGCCGTTCGGCCAATACCACCTTCAAGCCGTTGGCCAGGGTGGCCGTTTGCAGCTCGGGGAAGGCCGGTTCAGGCAGCTCCCCCACCGCCGGCAAAGCCGAACGATCCACGCCCTGGCCTTTGGCTTCCAGCTTGGGGAACGGGTGAACCTCCAGGACAAAAAGCCCATCGGAAAGCCATTTTTGGGCGACCTTTTGCAGGGAGCCTGGGGATGCCTGCTGCACCGTGGCCCACTGCTTCTTGTACGCCCCGGGGTCCTTGTAAAACACCTCACCCGTGGCCAGCACGTCGGATTTGCCGCCAAAGCCGCCGATGCGCTCGATGCCACGCAGGAAATCCGCCCGCCAGGTGAGCTTGGCGCGCTCCACCTCGTCAGGCGTAGGCCCCTGCGCCAAAAGCTTTTGCAGCTCTTCGCGGATTTCCTTTTCCACCGTGGCCAAATCGCCCCCAGGCTTAGCGGTGGCGACAATCATGAACTGGCTGCCCAGCTCCTTGCCCCAGACGTAAGCGCTTACATCGGTGGCAATTTGCTCGTCGTAAACCAGCCGCTTGTAGAGCCTCGAGGTTTTGCCGTTGGTAAGAACGGAAGCCACCAGGTCCAAAAGGTCGGCTTCGGGATCGGTGAGAGGGGGCACGTTCCACACCATGTACACCCGCGCCTGCGGCACCCGATCCTGGGCCCAGGCCCGCCGTTCGCCGGTCATCTTGGCAATCCACGCGGTTTGCTTGGCAATGGGCGGTCCCGGCGGAATGTCCCCAAAGTACTTTTCCACTTTGGCCTTGACCTCCTGGGGGTTCACGTCCCCGGCCACCACCAACACCGCGTTGTTGGGGCCGTAGTAGGTCTTAAACCAGTTGTGCACGTCCTCCAGGGAAGCGGCGTTGAGGTCCTCCATGGAGCCAATGGTGGTCCAGGAGTAGGGGTGGCCAGCGGGGTAGGTGTACTCCGCCAGGAGCTGGCGCACCAGGCCGTAGGGTTGGTTTTCCCCTTGCCTCTTTTCGTTTTGCACTACGCCGCGCTGCTCGTCCAGCTTGGCCTGGTCAATGGCACCCAGGAGGTGCCCCATGCGGTCGGACTCCAAGAACAGCACGTAGTCCAGAGCGGAAGAGGGCACGTTTTGGAAGTAGTTGGTGCGGTCCGTGTTGGTAGTGCCGTTGAGGTCTGTGGCTCCCACCTTTTCCAAAGCCTTGAAGTAGTCGTCGTTGAAGTGCTCGGAGCCGTTGAACATCAAGTGCTCGAAGAGGTGGGCAAAGCCTGTCTTTCCGGGCTTTTCGTTTTTTGAACCCACGTGGTACCAAACGTTCACCGCCACGATGGGGGCTTTGTGGTCCTCGTGGATGATGAGCGTAAGCCCGTTAGGAAGCACGTGCTTTTCAAAGGGAATTTCCGGAACTGTCTGGGCAAAAGCCGTGGTGCTCATCAACACAAGCCCTCCCAGCAAAACACGCCAAGGCATTGTTCGCTCCTTTCCGGGCCGACCGGAAACGGCTTTTCCTCGCCGGTCCGCCCATTTGCCTTCCCTTTTACGTGACGAAAGCGCTTAAAGTTCACCATGGCCGGGATAGCGTACCACCTGGCCGCGGATGACCTCTCCGGGCTCGAGAGGTCGAAGGAGGTGACGAAAAGCAAGCCAGCGTCCGTCCAGGGTTTGCTCCACCCGCGCCACCACGTAAAGCTCCCCGTTGAGGTCCACCACCCGCCCGGGCTCCCAGGGGTAGCGGCGACGGCTGAGCACCTCCACGCGCCCATCCACCAGCGTTTTGAGCGTGTCCGGACGCTCCGGGCCCAAGCGCTTTTCCAGGTCCGCCTGGGACTTTTTTGCCCGCAGCCTGGAGGCTACCCGCACCAGCAGCACCACCGGACCCACCCCCGGCATGGTGCCGTGGTAAACGGCTTCCAAGGCCCGCAGCGCACCCTCCACCATGGCGTAAAGGCAAAGCCAGGCAAAGGGGGTCAAGAGGAAGCTCAGGTAGCCTATAAGCCCCGGGGCCGCCAGGTAGCGCGCGCCACTGCCCGGAACCACCGGCGGGGCGGTGAAGTAAAGCCACCCAGGCCCCACGAGGAAGCCCTGGACGTAACGCATAAAGCCCCAGAAGATCAGCAGGGCTCCAGCCGCGGTTTCCAGAATGCCGGAAACCACGTGCCAGCCCGGCGTGGCGTAGGCCTGATACGGGGGCCGCCTCTTCACGTCAGCGGGCAAAAGGGAAACGAGAAGCGACAGAAACCCGTCCAGGCCCAAAGGCAACGTCGCCAGCTTCACGAGGTCCACCTCCAGCGCTTCGCTATGGTTCCCCCACCGGGAAAACCCCTTACGCCCCGAATTTGGCGAGCTTTCCGGCGCAGGCTAACGCTTCCGCCAAAAGGAAACGCAGGGGCAACCGGCCGAGAGCGCCGGCGATGCAGGCCTTTTCCGAGAACTCCACCACGTCGTCGGCAAAAACCCTGCCCGGAGCCCACAAAAGCGCCGGTACCGGGTGCCAGGAGTGGCTCGCCAAGGCCACCGGCGTGGAGTGGTCGGCGGTCACCACCACCACATCGAACCTTGCAGCTAAAAGCTCCGGGAGCAGCCGATCCATCTCTTCCACCACGGCTTTCTTGCGCTCAAAGTCCCCATCCTCCCCGGCTTTGTCGGTGTACTTCACGTGGACGAAGGCAAAATCGTGGCCTTCCACGTGCCGGGTCAGCACCCGGGGGATGTCCGCCAATCCTTCCGGCGGTTCCACCACCTCCATCCCCACCAACCGGGCCAGGCCCCGGTACATGGGGTAGGTGGCCACGCACAGGGGGCGCAACCGAAACCGCTCCTGCATCGAGGGGATCCTGGGCAGCGAGTCAAAGCCCCGCAAAAGCAAACCCGAAGCCTGCGGCTCCCCGGCCAAAATCCTCTGGGCTTGGCTCACGAACTGGGCCACCAGGGCGGCGGTCCTTTCCGCTTCGGGGACCAGGGCGCGCACCGGCAGCGGCCGCACGCCGGTCTTTTGCGGGTCGGTGTCGGCAATCCTTGGGGAAAGACCTTCGCCCCGGAGGACCAGCACCCCGCGGTGCTCGGATTCGGTTTCCACAAAGACCTGCACGCCGGGCAGCTGAACTTCCCTGAGCTTGGCCACCAGCCGGCGGTTTTCCTCTGTGGGGATGCGGCCGGCCCGGCGATCCACGATGTGGCCCTGGGCGTCCAGGGTGCAGAAGTTGAAGCGGGCAGCCACGTCGCCGGCCTGCAGCGGAAAGTCAATCCCCACCGCCGAGAGCACCCCCCGGCCAATTTCGTACTGGGCGGGGTCGTAGCCAAACAAAGCCAAATGCCCGGGGCCAGAACCGGGGGTAATCCCCGGGCCCACCGGATCGAAGCGGCCGCAACACCCTTCCCGGGCCAGCCGGTCCAGGTTGGGCTTGCGAGCTGCCGAAAGCGGCGTTTGCCCCTGGGCGTTGGGGATATCGCCCAGGCCGTCCATGACCAACAGCAGGATGCGCGAGTCGGTTTGCTGCGCTTGCCGTTCCACCACCTGCATGGGGTCCATGCTTGCCTCCCGAGTCCGTCCGCCGCCCGATTCTAACCGAAGCCCCTTGACCTGGGTTTTAAAAACCGGGCTCCCTGGGCCTCGGGCTTGTGGTAAAGTCAAAGGGATGGAAACCGCGCTGTCCCTGGATGACCTCTTGCGCTTCATGACCAAGAAGGGCGCCTCGGACCTTCACCTGAAGCCCATGCGCCCGCCCATGGTTCGCATTGACGGCAAGCTCATGCCCATTAAATCCCCGCCGCTGAAGCCGGCGGAGGTGGAAAGCATGGTGCTGCCGCTTTTGACCCCGGCGCAAAAGCAAAAGTTCGACGAGCGCCAGTCGGTGGACATCGGCTACGGGGTGCCCGGGGTGGCGCGTTTCAGGTGCAACATCTTCCAGCAGCGCGGCTCCATTGCTGCGGTTTTCCGCCGCATCCCCTTTGAAATCAAAAACTACGACGATCTCAACCTGCCTAAAGTGGTGGCCAGCTTTGCCCAGTACCCGGCGGGGTTGGTGCTCATCACCGGACCCACGGGCTCGGGCAAATCCACGACGCTGGCGGCCATCATTCAGGACATCATTAAAACCCGCCCCTGCCACGTGGTGACCATCGAGGATCCCATTGAGTTTTTGTTTGCGGATCATCTGGCCACGGTTTCCCAGCGGGAGGTAGGCACCGACACCCCCTCCTTCCGGGAAGCCCTGCGCAACGCCATGCGCCAGGACCCCGACGTGATCATGGTGGGGGAAATGCGGGATTTGGAAACCATTGCCACGGTGATCACCGCTGCCGAAACCGGGCATCTGGTGTTTTCCACGCTGCACACCAACTCCGCCAGCCAAACGGTGGACCGCATCATTGACGCCTTCCCCCCTGAGCAGCAGGAGCAGGTGCGCTCGCAGCTAGCCCAGGTGCTGCGGGCGGTGATGTCCATGCAGCTGGTGCCGCGCAAGGACGGGCAGGGTTTGGTGCCGGCGGTGGAGGTGCTTATCAACTCGCCGAAAGTGGCCAAGCACATCGAAGCCGGTGAAATCAAGGAAATCCACGAGGAAATCGAATCGTCCGTGGCTTACTACCGCATGCAGTCCATGAACCAAAGCCTTTTGGCGCTTTTGGTCAATAACGTCATTGATTACCGCGTGGCCATGGAGAAGTCTTTGGACCCCGAAGACCTCTCCTTGAAGCTGCGCAAGATGTTCCCCAACATTGAGGAGAAGTACCGGGAGGAAGGTATGGCGCCGTCGCCCGCTGACTTTGCTGAAATCATGGAGCTCATGGAGGTCAAGAGGCTCTACGAAGAGCAAGAGGAAAGGTGGCGGCAGCGCATGCAGGAAAAGGACGAGCTCATTGCCGACCTGCAGGCGCAAATTACAAGCCTCCGCCAGGAGATGAGCTCCAACACCACGTTAGCTGCCGAGCTGCGCAACCAGCTAGAAGCCCTGCGCGCGGAAAAGGCGCGCATTGAAGCGGAAAACGCGGAAACCATCAAGCGATTGCAGGAACGCATCAAGGAGCTGAACCAGCAAATTGCTTCCCTCGGGGGGCGGGCCACTCCAGATAAGCCAACCACCGGCTTTTTCAAGCGCTAAAGGACGGGCAAGGCACCGTTTCCCACTGGGCTTCCAGCTCCCTCCCCTCCCCTTGCCAGCGCAAACGGAGGTGCAGCACCCGCGGGGCCAAACCCGCAGGGGGCAGGTCGTCCGGCCACTCCACGGCGGTGACCGCCGCCGGGTCATCCAGAAGCTCGTCCAAGCCCAGCTCGTGCCAGGGGCTTTGCTTTTTACCGCGGAGACGGTAAAGGTCCAAGTGGTGCAGCCGGCGAATGCCACCTGGTCCTGCCACCGCGTAGGTTTCCCTGAGGATAAAGGTGGGCGAGCAAACCTCCCCGGGATCCCCACCCAGGCCGCGCACCAGCCCGCGGATAAGCGTGGTTTTTCCGGCTCCCAAGGGACCCTCCAGCAAAAGCAGGTCCCCGGGGCGCAGCTCTGACGCCAAACGCTCCCCCGCAAGCTCGGTGGCCTCGGGGTCCGGGAGGAAAAGCCAACCGCCCGCCGTCACCACACCAGCTCCCGTAGCTCGGCTTCGGCCCTGGGGATCATCCGCGCCACCACCGAGGCCGGCACTGCCCCTGGGAAACGCTTGCCGGCAAGCTCGGCAGCGCGCCCGTGCAAAAACACACCCAGAGCTGCCGCCTGCTTTGCCGGCAACCCCTGCGCCAGGAAAGAGCCAATTAACCCTGTGAGCACATCCCCGGCGCCGCCGCTGGCCAGGCCCGGGGAACCCGTTGGGTTGATCCAAAGGGGGCCTTCGGCTTCCGCCACCAGGGTGTGAAAGCCCTTCAAAACCACCGTGCCACCGCAAAGCTCGGCAGCCTTCCGTGCCCAGGCCGGGCGGTCCTCCTGCACTTGCGCGGAGGTAACTCCCAAAAGCCGCGCCAGCTCCCCGGGGTGTGGGGTTAAAACGGTAGGTGCGGTTCTCCCTTTTAGCTTTTCCAGCTGGCCGGCGAGAAGCGTTAGCGCATCGGCGTCCAAAACCAGCGGCCCCGACCAGAGCTCGAGGATGCGCGAAAGCAAGCGGCGGGGACCCTCGCCCAAGCCCAACCCCGGCCCAACGGCCACCGCCGTGGCCTTGCCTAAGCTTTCCTCGATGCCCTCCCCGCTGACGCTGCCGTCTTCTCCGGTGGGCAAGGGGTCCACCATGGCCTCGGGCACCTGCGCTTGAATGGGGCTCACCGCGTCCACCGCCGTGGCAACGGTTACCAAGCCCGCCCCACCCCTCACCCCGGCTTTGGCTGCCAGCGCAGCCGCCCCGGCTCTCCCTCGCCGCCCAGCCACCAGCAGCAAATGGCCGAAGTGCCCCTTGTGGGCATCGGGGGCGCGGTGGGGAAGGAAATCCGCCACGTCCTGGTCTTCCAGGACAAAGCCGCTGGCCACCTTTTCCACGGCCGCCTGGGGGATGCCAATGTCGGCCACCACCACATCCCCGCAGCAGAGGGCCGCGGGAGAAAGCACGTGCACCCACTTCAGCGCCCCAAAGGTCACCGTGAGGTCGGCTTCCACCGCCGGGCCCAAAAGCACCCCGCTGTTGCCCGAAAGACCCGAGGGGATGTCCACCGCCACCACCTCGCCCTCCACGGTGTTGATGAGCTCCACGACCTGGGCGGGAAGGCCGGAAAGGGCCCGGTCCAAGCCAGTGCCGTAAAGGGCATCCACCACCACTGCGGCCTTCGTCAAAAGCTCCTCCAGCGCCGGTAACCCTTCCTCGGTGAGCACCCGGCGGGGTACCCCAAAACGACCCGCCAGCTCCCACTGCACGGCCGCGTCCTGGGAAAGCTCCCCGGGGTCCGCCACCAGCACCGCTTCCACCAGGCCCCCGCTGGCGTGGCGCTGACGGGCCATGGCCAGGCCGTCGCCGCCGTTGTTGCCCCGCCCGCACAGCACCACCACCAGGTCTGTGCTTTCGCATCGCTCCTCCACCGCCGCGTTCACCGCAGCGGCCGCTTGCTCCATGAGCACCAGGCTGGGCAAACCCAGCTCCTCAATGGTGTGGCGGTCGGCGGCCCGCATCCCCAGGTTATCCACCACCGGAACCATGCTTCCCTCCCCCTTTATCCTGCGCCAAAGCACAACCCTAAGCAAGCGGAAAGAGCTTTGGAAAGACGGACGGGCGGGTGTTAAGCTTTGCATCTCCGCCCTAAGGCGGAGGGAGGTGGGCATGGGGCGAATTGTGGGTTTGGTTGGTGGGTGCCTGTTGTTCTTCCCTGGGGTTCTGGCGGCCGCCGAGGGCGGTGTGGATTTGGGCACGGTGCTGCCCGCCTGGAGCGGCTTGCCCTTTGCGGGAATCTTGCTTTCCATTGCCCTTTTTCCGCTGTTGGCACCCCACTTTTGGCATCACCATTACCCGAAAGTGGCGGCTTTTTGGGCTCTCATCCTGCTGGTGCCGTTTGTAGGCACCTACGGGGCACCGGCCATCCACGAGGTGCTGCACATGGCCATCGTGGACTACATCCCCTTCATCATCCTCATTGGCACGCTTTTCACCATTGGCGGCGGCATTTACGTGCGTGGTTCGCTGCGGGGCACTCCGGCGGTGAACGCCGCCATCATGCTCATTGGCACGGTGCTTGCCTCGTGGATCGGCACCACCGGCGCGGCCATGCTGCTCATTCGCCCGCTTTTGCGCGCCAACAAACACCGCCGGTACCGTTCCCACACGGTGGTTTTCTTTATTTTCCTGGTGGCCAACATTGGCGGCGCATTGACTCCGCTTGGTGACCCACCGCTGTTTTTGGGCTTCCTTCACGGGGTGCCGTTCTTCTGGACGCTCACCATCTGGAAGGAGATGCTTCTGGTGGCCGCCATCGTTTTGGGGACCTACATCGCTCTGGACCGCTACCTTTGGTCGCGGGAAACGCCGGAAGTGCGGGAAAAGCACATGGGTGAAGAAAAGCTCCGCATTGAGGGCTGGCATAACTTCTTCTTTTTGGCCGGGGTCTTGGCTGCGGTCATCGCTTCCGGCGTTCTGCGTCTGGGCGAGGTGAACATCCTTGGGGTTCATCAGCACGTACAGAACTTGCTGCGGGACGCTTTTCTTTTGGCGATGTTTGCTGGCTCTTGGCTCACCACGCCGCGCCAGGTTCGGAAGGAAAACGAGTTCTCCTGGGAACCCATCCGCGAAGTGGCCATCCTTTTTGCCGGCATTTTTGCCACGATCATCCCTGCTCTCGCGATGCTCCGCGCCGGTGAGCACGGGGCTTTAGCCTTCATCATCAAAGCGGTGCAAACGCCGGCTCACTTTTTCTGGGCCGCCGGGAGCCTCTCCTCGTTCTTGGATAACGCCCCCACCTACTTGACCTTCCTCTCCACAGCTTTGGGCCGGCTTTATCCGGGCGTTCCGGAGCGGCAGGCCATCCTCCAGCTCATTTCCGAAAACCACGCCTACCTGCAAGCCATCGCCACCGGAGCGGTGTTCATGGGGGCGAACACCTACATCGGCAACGCTCCCAACTTCATGGTGAAGTCCATTGCCGAAGAGCAAGGGGTGCCCATGCCTTCGTTCTTCGGTTACATCTTCAAGTACACGTTGCCGGTTTTGATCCCCACCTTCATCTTGGCAACGCTGGTGTTCTTCGGGTGAGGTGCTTATGAGCTGGGAACTTTTTGTGGTCAAGGGCGACAAAGAAATCGTACGGGGCTTCGTCCACGGTTTTGTGTGGGGCGCCGGGGACCCCCAGGGCGTTTTTTGCGAAGCCGAGCTCGATTTGGAACGTGAGTCTTTGGCGAGCCTTCTGAAGCTGGGCCCTCACCAGAGGCTTTTGGTGCGGGCTAATCTCGCAAACCGTTTGGCGGAAGCGCTGGAGAAAGCCCACCAGGAGCTGCGGCTGGAGCTTAAAGAGAGGAAAACCATCGTCGAGCTCCTGTTTGAGGCCAGGGCCCGGGTTTTTTCACCCGAACTTGCCGGGCAAATCAAGAAGAGCTTCTTTTCCGAGCTACCACCAGGGGTGGAGGTCCGCAACAAGGAAGAAGAGCAGGCCCAAGACAACGCCGCCAGGGGACCCGAACTTTATGCACCGGTGCACCACTTTGAATACCGCGCGACCTGCACTTTTGCCGGGCCGGTGGAGGCCATTGTGGCCCTGCATCGCCAGCTTGCCGGTCTGGATTTCGTAGAGGTGGGACCCCTCCGTATTGGCGCTCGGTAGCGCTTCGTAGCTAGCGTCACTTCCGGGGCACGCCCGCCCGGCGAAGGATCGGGTCTTTTTCCTCCATTTCCCGCACCAGCTTGACGGTTTCCCGAATGCGCCGCTGGTGCTCCTTCTGGAGGGACTCCTGCCGCTTCCTGCGGGCGGCTACCACGAGACCGGCAAAAAACAGGAGGAAGCGCCAGTAAAAGGCCGAGGCTGGCAACTTGGTCCCCCGCACCCGACAACCCCACAGGTTGGCCCCGGACATCACCGCTTTCGAGAAATCCGCATGGCGGAGGTCCGCCCACTGCATGTGAGCGTGGCGACAGTCAGCCCCCACCAAGCGGGAAAACCGCAAGTCCGCCCGCAAAAGGTCAGCACCGGAAAGGTCCGCCAGCACCAAATCGCAGCCGGAAAGATCGGCGTCGTCCGCCTGCACCCGGGAAAGCCTGGCTTGCCGCAGCTTGGCGCCCCGCAGGGTGGCACCGGATAAAACCGCCTCGTCCAGCACCGCCGCTTCCAGGTCGGCCTCCCTGAGGTCGGCGCCCTCCAGGCGCGCTTGCTCCAAACGCATCTTGCTGAGGGTGAGGCCACGCAGCACCGCCCCGGTGAGCACCGCCCGCACCAGCACCACACCTTCAAGCTTCGGCAAGCGCAGGTCCTGCCCTGCCAGGTTGGAAGCCGCCAGTTGCACCGCGGTGAGTGAGGCGTCTCGCAGGTTGGCCTTGCGCAGGTCGCACGCCTGCATGTCGCAGGCGGTGATGCGAGCCCCCTGCAAATCGGCCTCCAGCCACGAGCTCTTGTTGGCGTCGCACTTTTCCAGCAGGGCCCCGGTAAGCTCAGCGCCCAGGAAGCTGGCCTCCCGCAGGGTGGCTTCGCGAAACACCGCTCCTTCCAGATTGGCGCGGTTGAAGTTGGCCCGCACGCCGTAAAACCCCACAAAGCTTGCGCCGGCAAGACGAAGACCGGAAAAATCCACACCCTCCGCCCACGCCTTGTCCAGGCAAGCGCCGCTTAAGTCCGCCTCCTCCAGGGAAGCCCCCCGCAAGGTGGCGCCGGCCAGGTTGGCTTTGACGAGCTTGGCCCCCCGCAACACCGCCCCTTCCAGGTTGGCCTGGGAAAGGTCGGCCTCGGAAAGGTCGGCACCGGAAAAGTCGGTGCCCCGGAAGCTGGCCTGCCGGAAGGTGGCCCGGCGGAGGCAGCACTGGCGCAGGGCGATGAGGTCCAAGCGCACGCCGGTGAAATCCACCCCTTCCAGGTTGGCCCCTTCCAGCAGGGCGCCGTCCACCACCGAAAGGCTCAGGTTGGCGCCGCTGAGGTTGGCACCCCGGAGATCGGCGTTGCGCAACACCGCCCGGGAAAGGTCCCGGCCGCTTAAATCCTGCCCCCGCAGGTCGGCACCGGTGAGGTCGGGAACGATACGGGGGTTTTGCTTGCGAAACGCTTCCCAGGAAGCGGAAAGCAGGAGGTTTACGTGTTCCGTATTCGCCACGGGCAAATTGTAGCGAACTTTACGCCGGTGGGATCTCCTGTCCCAGGGAGGGGGGAAGCAGCAGCCCCCGCTCCAGCTCCTGCTGTCGGCCCTGGGAAAAGAGCGTCCGCACCAGGCGACGGGCCAGCTCCAGCTCCTGCTGATGGACAAAGAAGCTGGCCGCCCGAAACTCCGGTCGCCCCCACTGGCGCAGGCCGGTAAACTCCCCGGGCCCGCGCAAGCGGAAGTCCTCCTCGGCCACCGCAAAACCATCGTTGGTGGCAGCGAAAAACTCCAGCCGCTTACGGGCCTCTGGGCTGACGTTTTCACCCAAAAGCAAAACGCAAAAAGAACGCCTTCGCCCCCGGCCCACCCGCCCGCGGAGCTGGTGGAGCTGGGCCAGGCCAAAACGCTCGGGGTTTTCAATGACCATGAGGCTGGCTTCCGGCACATCCACGCCCACTTCAATGACGGTGGTGGCAAAAAGCACGGAAACCTCGCCGGCGGCAAAGGCCCGCATCACCCGATCGCGGTCGGCCGCGGCCATGCGGCCATGCACCGTGCCGCAGGGGATTTCCGGCAGCAACCGCTTGAGGGCGCGTTCGTGGGCCTTGAGGGCTTTCAGGGAAAGGGCCTCGGACTCCTCAATCACCGGGAAAACCCAGTACACCCGCCCCCCTTCCGCCACTTCCCTGCGGATGAAGTCCAAAAGGCGCGGCAGCGCGTCCCGCTCCCGGATGACCGTGCGCACCGGCTTCCGGCCAGGGGGCAGCTCATCCAGGACCGAGACCTCCAGGTCCCCGTAAAGGCTCAAGGCCAAAGAGCGGGGAATGGGCGTGGCGGTCATCACCAACAGGTGTGGGGAGGCCCCCTTTTCCACCAGCTTCTGCCGCTGGCTGGTGCCAAAGCGGTGCTGCTCGTCCACCACCGCCATGCCCAGGCGCGGGAAAGCCACCGTTTCCTCCAGCAACGCATGGGTCCCCACCACCAGCGCCGGCTGGCCCTGGGCCAAAACCTCCCGCACCTCCGCCTTTTCAGCCGCGAACATGGAACCGGTGAGCACCAGCACGGGAAAGGGGGTGGGCGAAAAGAGCCGGGAAAGCGTGGCAAAGTGCTGCTGGGCCAGCACCTCGGTGGGGGCCAAAAAGGCCACCTGGTACCCCGAGGCCAACACCACCAGGCAAGCCAAGGCCGCCACCACGGTTTTGCCGGAGCCCACGTCCCCCTGCAGCAGCCGCGCCATGGGCGTGGGCTTTTGCAGGTCGGCCACGATTTCCGCCACCGCCCGCTTTTGCGCGGCCGTCAGGGGAAAGGGCAGCATGGCCCGGGCCCAGGCCCGCTCCCGATCGCTCACCTGGCAAACCGGGGCGGGGATTCGCTCCCGGGCGGCGCGAGTTTTTTCCAAAACCAGGGCCAAACCCGCAAACTCCTCCAGCGCCAGGCGACGGTGAAAGGGGGAGGTGCGCCGGGCCAGCTCCTGCCACAGGCGGGTCGCCTCGTCTTGCCCACCGGTGAGCTCGGGGAAGTGAACCCGGGCGAAGGCCTGGGCCAGCGGCGGGTATCCCGGGGGAAGCACCTCGTCCAGAAGCGACGGCCCAATATCCACCCGCTGCAGGATCCTGGCCGCCAGACTGCGCAGGAACCGGCCTCCCAGCGGACCCAAACGGCGGTATACCGGCACCACCCGTCCCAGGTGCAGGGGCTCTTTGTCCTCCTCCACCTCCCACTCCGGGGAAACCAGCTGCAAACCCCAGCCGCTTTTGGCCAGGCGAACCGTGCCGTAAAGCCACAGGCGGGTTCCGGGTTTGAGGCTTTTGGCCACGTAGGGCTGGTTAAACCACACCACCGGAATGGCGCCGGTGTGGTCCTGGACCAGCGCCTCCACCAGATGGAGGTTGCGGGTGCGGGCCCTTCGCTCCCGCACATCGCAAACCTCCCCCACCACCGTAACCGCCACATCGGGGACCGTCAGGCTCCCGATGGGTGTGGGGTTGGAGCGGTCTTCGTAGCGGTAGGGGAGGTACCAAAGCACATCGGCCACCGTAAAAAGCCCGTGTTGCCGGAGCTGTCGGGCGCGGGCCGGGCCGATGCCCGGAAGGCTTACAAGCTCGCTGGTAAGTGAAAGGCTCATGCCGCCGGCGGGCGGGGGTTGGCCAAGATGCGCACCTGCAGCAGCACGTTCCCCACCTGCACCCAATCCGCCTCCATCACCTTGTAGGGCTTGTGGGTTTCCAACCGCAGCGTGTTGAGAAACGTCCCGTTTGTATGGGGGTTTATCTCCACCAGATAAAGCCCATCGTTTTCGGCTCTGATAACCGCATGACGACGGGAAACGGAAGCCTGAGGGTCAAGGCTGGAGAGGTCCACATCCGGCGTCACCCCGGTCACCGAGTCGTGCCGTCCAATGGTGGTTTCCCCCACCGGCCGCAGCGGGAAGAATCGCCCGGAGGGCTCGTGCACCAGCACCGCCCACCCTTCAATCCCCTGACTGGCGGGCAACGGCGGCAAAAACGAGCTGGCCGGCGTGCGGGTGAGCTTGGCCAAGCGCTCGGTGGTTTCCCGCAAACGGGCGGAAAGGCGCTCCAAAAGCCCCAAGGCCGCCTTTTGGTTTTTTAAAAACTCCAAAAGCTCGGCCTTCCCCAGGCGCAAAACCTCCACCTCGGTTACGGCCTGGGCGGTGGCCGAGCGCTGGGGGTAGTCCTCTAGCACCGCCATTTCCCCGAAGAAATCGCCCTTTTTGAGCTTGGCCAGCTCCTCCTCAGCGCCAGCCACGGTGCGGGAAATGCGCACCGTTCCCGAAAAGATGATGAACATCTCGTAGCCGGGGTCGCCTTCTTTAAAAATCGTCGCCCCTGCCGGAAAGCGCTCGAGCTTTGCCTTCAAAGGTTCGGAAAGCTGCGTGGGTTTGACCTTAAGCACAGGCACCCTCCATGGTGAGCACACCTTTTTCGGTATCTAAAACCACCCCAACCCCCAGCGGGAAGGCCAGGTTGCGGCGCACGTGGCCGAAGGGCAAATCCACGACCACCGGGCAGCCCTCGGGAACCACTTCCAGCAAACGCCGGTGCCAGGCCTCGCGGAAACTTGCTTCCCCGCGTCCGCAGCGGGCCATCTTCCCCACCACCACCGCTGCCACCCGTTCCCACCTGCCGGCTAACGCCAGCTGCGTGAGCATGCGGTCCAGCCGGTACCCCGGCTCCTCCACGTCCTCCAACGCCACCACCGCCCCTTCCCAGGGGGGCTCGAAAGGTGTTCCCACCAGCGAGGCTAAGAGCGAAAGGTTGCCCCCCATGAGGAAGCCCCTGGCCACACCGGCGCGGAGGACTTTTTGTTGCGAAAAACGGAAGAGCACCGAAGGGACCTGGCCCTGCAGAAAGCCCAAGACCCGCGCGGTGGCCTCCGCTGAACGACCCAGCGAGGTAATCATAGGGCCGTGAAGGGTAGCGTAAGGAAGCCTTTCAAGCGCTGCGGCGTGGAGGGCGGTGATGTCTGAATAGCCAATGAGAAAACCGCCCCAGCCGGCCAGCACGTCCCACGGGATGGCAGGCAACAAGCGCATAACCCCGTAGCCACCCCGCACCGCCCACAGCGCTTTGCAGCCTGAGTCCAGAAGCTCGGAAAGCCCCCCAAGCCTTTCCCCGTCGCTTCCCGCCAGGTAGCCGGTTTTGGTGCCCACGTTGGCGGCCAGCTTCACCATAAAACCGGCGCGGCGCAACACCTCCACCCCCCGCTCCACCTCCTCCCACCGGGGAGCGCTGGCGGGCGCCCATACCCCGATCCCATCGCCGGGGACCAGAGGCGGAGGCAACGGCTTACTCAGGTTCACGCCGGCATTGTACCGTGAGTCCCTGGGCCGGACGGGACCAGCGCCAGAACACCACGAAGAGGCAAGAAAAAACGGCGTCGGGGAGGGCTGTAAGCCGAATTCTGTCGAGGGCACCCATTCCTCTGGGCTGGCAGTTACCTGCCAGCTCAAGCGGCCTACCCGGGGACCCGGCGCTTTTGGCGCCACCGGGGGTGGGGCCCGTTGGTCCCCCTATTTGGCCTTGCTCCGCACGGGGTTTGCCATGCCCCGGCCGTCACCGGCCGAGCGGTGGGCTCTTACCCCACCTTTTCACCCTTACCCCGCACCACTTCCCCAAGGGACGGCGGCCTCGCAGGTTTTGGCCCAGGAGGCCTTCCCTGGCGTGGTGGCCCCTTTTGGGGAAGTGGTGCGGGGCGGTATGTTTTCTGTGGCACTTTCCCTCGCGTTACCGCGGCTGGGCGTTACCCAGCGTGCTCCCACCTGGAGTTCGGACTTTCCTCCCAGCACCAACTTGACCATGCTTGGCCTAAAGCGTAGCCGGTTGCAATTTCGGCTTTGTGCCGCTGCCCTGCCCCGGCGAAACATCGTCAAGTTGGTGCTGGGCGGGCGCCTACCCTCCCCGACACCAATTCCTAAGGTAACGCCTCCCCGCTACTTTGTCCACCAACCCAGGGCCGACTGCACGAGCACCAGAGCGCTCATGGCTGCGGTTTCCGCACGCAAGGTACGGGGCCCCAGGTACACGCGGGAAAAGCCCGCTTCGACAATGGCCGCGCGCTCTTGCTCACTAAAGCCCCCTTCCGGACCCACCAGCACCACAACCCCTTCCGCATCGGCGGGGCCCAGGCGAGATACCGCTTGCCCTGCAAAATCCGCCACGAGCTTTAACCCCCGGGCTTCCGCCAGGAAGCTGCCCAGAGGCTGCGGGGCCCGCACCTGGGGGGCCAGCGAGCGCCCGCACTGGGCCACCGCAGCGCAGGCCACCCGTTGCCAGCGGGCCACCCTTTTTTCGTGGTTGCGGCCCTGCACCCTCTCCGTGAGCACCGGCACCACCGCCGTGGCCCCCAGCTCCGTGGCCTTTTCCACCGCCCAGTCGAAGGCTTGGGTATGGAGCACAGCTAAAGCCAAGGTGAGCGGCAGCGGAGGTTCCCCCCGTCCGCTCACCAGCTCAAAAACCTCCACCCAGCAGGAGCCATCGGGGTTCCAGCGGGAAAGCTTTCCCACGGCGATACGCCCGGCCAGGTCCAAAAGCTCCACCGGTTCCCCCGGGAGCACCCGGTTGACCCGGGCGTGGTGGGCCACACTGCGGGGAACCAGGGTTTCCCCCACAGCTAAAGAAGCCCCAGGGAGAACCAGCCGGGTCACCGCGGTGAGGCCACCACCGCCGCCCACTCCCCCAGCTGCTTTTCCCCCACCAGCGCAAAGCCGCTGGCCGCCAGCTCCCCTGCCACCGCTTCCTTCTGGCTCACCAGAAGACCGGAAAGGAAAAGCGTTCCCCCGGGGTGTACGAGCCGACGCAGGCGGGGCAAAAGCGGCACAAACTGCTCCACCAGCATGTTGGCCAGGATCAAATCAAAAGCCGGTCGCGGGGCCAAAGCCCGGCTGGGCCCAGCAAAAAGTGCCACCGGCCATTGCGGATGAAGATGGGCGGTTTCGCAAGCCACGAAAACCGCATCGGCGTCCACATCGAACCCCAAAACCCAGCGGGCTCCCAGGGCCCTGGCCGCCAACGCCAAAACCCCCGAACCGGTGCCCACGTCTAAAACCCGCGCCCCTACCGGCGGACGATCCTCCAACAGCAGCAGCATGAGCTGGGTGGACTCGTGGCTGCCAGTGCCAAAGGCCTGGCGGGGCTCGATGAGCAGGTGGATGCACCCCGCCGGGGGCGGGGTTGGGGTGTCGGGGTGGGGGTCAATCCAGAAGCGGTGGCCCACCCGGAAGGGGCGGGCCAGCTGCCGGTACTCGCCAATCCAGTCCAGGTCCGGCTGTGTGCCTTCCGCCAAATCCAGAGCACCGAAGCTCTTCAGGGCACCTTTCAGTTGCGGAAGCAGGGCCCGGGCCTGGTTTTGCAAAAACACCGTCACTTCCACCTCGGCGTTTACCTCCCGCACCTCGCAGCCCAGGACCGGCCAGGGGGTAAGCAGCTCCGGCAGGCTCTCCTCCTGGTGCTTGGGCAAACGGAAGGAAAGCGTCAAGAAGTGCTCCCTCACCCGTTGCCCTCCAGGAAATCCCGCACCTTGCGGAACACCGAGCTTTCCTTGCTCTGGTCTTCGGCCAGAAGCTGCCGCAGCAGCTCCCGCTGCTTTCCGGAAAGTTTCTTCGGCACCACCACCTTGAGGTGCACCACCAGGTCGCCCCGTCCCCCTCTGCCCACCCGCGGCAAGCCTTCCCCCCGCAGGATCACCGTGTCACCCGGCTGGGACCCCTCGGGGAGACGCACCGTTTGCGTCCCGGAAAGCGTGGGGACCTCGATTTCCCCACCCAGAGCGGCAAGGAAGGCAGAAACCTCCACTTCCACGTGGATGTCCGCACCCTGACGCACAAACACGTCGTGGGGTTCCACCTGAATTTGCACGTAAAGGTCCCCGGGCGGGCCTCCCCTCACCCCCTCCTCCCCCTGGCCCACCAACCGCAGGCGGGTGCCGTTTTCCACGCCGGCGGGAATGGAAAACCGCACCTCCCGCCGCCGTTCCACCCGCCCGCTGCCGTTGCATTCCCGGCAGGGTGAGGTGATCACCCGCCCGCTGCCGTCGCACTGGGGGCAGGTCCTCACCAGGGAGAAGAAGCCCTGGTTCAGGCGCACCTGCCCCCGCCCGCCGCAAACCCGGCAGGTCACCGGCTGACTCCCCGGGGCGGCCCCGGTTCCACCGCAGGTGGAGCAGTTTTCCTCCCGCGGGACGTGCAGCACCTTTTCCACGCCCGAGGCCATTTCCTCAAAGGAAATCCGCACCACGGTGCGGAGGTCTGCGCCCCGCTGGGGACCGGAAGAGGACCGGCGCCCGAAGATCCCCTCAAAGCCAAAGAAGCTGCCGAGGATGTCGGCAAAGTCTGCGAAGATATCGGGAGAAAAGCCGGTGAAGGGCTGCTCACCAACCCCGGCGTGGCCAAAGCGATCGTAATGGGCCCGCTTTTCCGGGTCGGAAAGCACCGCGTAGGCTTCGGCCGCTTCTTTGAACTTTTCCTCCGCCTCCTTGTTGCCGGGGTTCCGGTCGGGGTGGTATTTGAGCGCCAGTTGGCGGTAAGCCTTTTTGATTTCCTCCTGGGTGGCGTTGCGGCTCACCCCCAAGACCTCGTAGTAGTCCCGCTTGGCCGCCATACCCTAGCTTTCCTCCGAGCTGGACCCGGAAAGTCCGGAAAGCAGCCTGGTGGGATCCGCCATCATGAGATGGGTAAACCAACGGGAGACCTCTTGCATAGCAGCAATGGCTTCCTGGATGGCCGCCTTGTCTTCGGAAGCCAGCACCCGCTTGGCCCGTTGCAAGGTTTCCTGGGCTTCCTTGCGCTTGTCCGGCTCCAGGGCGTCGCCAAACTGCTTGAACACCTTTTCGCTGTTGTACACCAGGCCCTCCAAGCGGTTGCGCAGCAGGCGGATTTCCTTGCGTTCCTGGTCCTGGCGGCGGAAACGGTCGGCTTCCGCAATCATGCGGTCAATTTCCTCCCGGCTCAAACCCCCGGCCGGGTTCACGCGGATGGACTGCTCCTTACCGGAAGCCACATCCCGCGCCGTCACCTGCACGATGCCGTTGGAGTCAATGGCAAAGGTCACCTCGATTTGCGGCACCCCCCGGGGCGCCGGGGGAATGCCCACCAGCTCGAACTTGCCCAGGGAGCGGTTTTCCGCCGCCAGCTCCCGTTCCCCCTGCAAAACGTGGATTTCCACCGCCCTTTGGTTGTCGGCCACGGTGGTGAAAATTTGCGTGGCACGGGTGGGGATGGTGGAGTTACGCTCGATGAGCTTGGTGAAAAGCCCGCCACGAGTTTCGATCCCCAGAGACAGCGGCGTCACATCCAAAAGCACCAGGTCCTTAACTTCTCCTTGAATGATGCCGGCTTGAATGGCCGCCCCCACAGCCACGACCTCATCGGGGTTGATATCCCGGCACGGCTCACGGCGGAAAAACTCAGCAACCGTCCGGGTCACCAAGGGCATGCGGGTTTGTCCTCCCACCAAGATGACCTGATTGATTTGCTCGGGACTCACCCTGGCAGCTTCCAGCGCATTGCGACAGGGCTCGAGGGTCTTAAGCACCAAATCGCGCACCAGGTCTTCCAGCTGTTCGCGGGTGAGCGAGTAGTTGAGGTGCAGCGCCTTGGAGCCCGCCTGGGCAATGAACGGCAAGGAAATGGTGGCCACCTCTGCCGAAGAAAGCTGGCATTTGGCCTGCTCCGCCGCTTCCTTGAGCCGCTGCATGGCCATGGGATCCGAGGACAAATCCACACCGGTTTCCTTTTTGAAGTGGTCCAAAAGCAGCTCGATGATGCGGGCGTCAAAGTCCTCACCCCCCAGGAAGGTATCACCGGAGGTGGACTTGACCTCGTAAAGCCCCTCGCCAATTTCCAGAATCGAAATATCGAAGGTGCCGCCGCCCAAATCGTAAACGGCCACCAGCTCGGTGCCGCCTCCGCGGCCAAAACCGTAGGCGAGAGCGGCGGCCGTGGGCTCGTTGATGATGCGCAGCACGTTAAGGCCCGCCAACGTGCCGGCGTCCTTGGTGGCCTGCCGCTGGGCATCGTCGAAATAAGCCGGAACCGTGATGATGGCCTCGGTAATTTGCGTCTCCAGAGCTTGCTCGGAAAACTCCTTGATTTCCCGCAGGATGAAGGAAAAAATTTCCTGGGGAGAAAAGGTCTTTCCGCCAATGCTCACGTACGCATCGCCGTTGGGTGCCTCTACGATGGCGTAGGGCACCAGCTCCCGCGCCCGGTGCACTTCCGGGGAATTGAACTTTCGGCCCATCAGGCGCTTGACCGCGTAGACCGTGTTTTTGGCGTTGGTCACCGCTTGCCGACGGGCAATTTGCCCCACCAAAAGCTCACCGTCCGCCGCCAGCGCCACCACCGAGGGGGTGGTGCGGGCCCCTTCGCGGTTGGGGATCACCACCGGGCGGGCCCCTTCTACCACCGCCGCGCACGAGTTGGTGGTACCAAGGTCAATGCCAATCACGGCGCCCATGGGTCACCTCGGCTCCCGTCGGCTTCTCCTGAGCCCGGCTCTTCGCTTCCCTCTGAGCTTTCGCCCTTTTTGGGGACACCCACCACCACCAGCGCGGGACGCAGGAGCTTGCCGCGAAGCGTATAGCCTTTCTGCAAAACCTCCAACACCTGATCGCACTGCAGGTCCTCCCGCTCCTGGCGGGCAATGGCCTCATGGTACCGGGGGTCAAAAGCCTCCGCCAGCGGGTTCAGCTCCACCAAACCGTAGCGGGTGAGGACGTCCTTAAGCTGGCGCAGCACCAGCTCCACGCCGGCGCGGATCCCCGAACCGTCCCCTTCCGGAACCGCCAGCGCCCTTTCCAGGTTGTCCAAGACCGGCAGCACATCGCGCACCAGATCGGCGTGGGCCGCCGCGCGAAAGTCCTCCACTTCCTTTTCCTTGCGCTTGCGGAAGTTTTCAAAATCGGCCAGCTTGCGCAGGTAAAGCTCGCGAAAGCGGTTCAGCTCGTCCTGGAGTCGCGCCAGCTCCTCCTGCAGGGCTTGGTCCACACTCTCCCCGGCAACCTCGGCAGCTTCTTCTGGAGGTGATTCCTCCGCCGGAGACGAGGCCTCGCCCTCGTCTTGCACCTCCTGGATGCCCTTTTCCTCATGCTCGTTCATACTGGTAAAGCCTCCTCATACCCATGGCCGTGATGAACCGACCCACAAAATCCACAATGGGCACAATGCGTGGGTAGTCCATCCGCTTAAAGCCCACCACCCCCACCAAACCCTCTTCCCCGCTTTCCAAGTGGAACGAGGTCACGATCAGCGAGAGCTTACCTTCAGCGTCAAAAGAAAGCTCCGGTCCAAAGATCACCCGTGGCCCGGGGGCTTCCAGGTAGGCGTCCAAAAGCTGGAGCAGCGACGCCTTATCTGCCAGGGCGCGGAAGAAATCCCGCACCGCCACCAGCTCCTTGGGGCCCGCTTTGGCCAGAAGGTGCTCGGTGCCGTGGGTAAAAAGCTCGCCGCCGGTTTCCAGCTCACCTTCCAGGGCCTTTTGGGTCAACGCCAAAACCCCGGCCAGAAGCGCGTCCCCCCGCGCCCGCTCTTCCGCCACCACCCCCTGCAGCCTAGTCCGCACCTCCGAAAGCCGCAAACCGCGAAACTCCTGGGTGCAGTAGTTGGAAATGCGCTCCAGGTCCTCGGGGGTGTACTCCCGGTCGGTGGGCAAAAGCCGGGAGTCCACCAGCCCACCCTGGGTGACCACAACCGCCATCACCCGATCCCGGGAAACCCTTACAAAGTGCATGGCCTCCAGGGCAGCTTCCCGCGGTGCCGGCGCCGCCGCCAGGCCCACCTCCGCCGTGGTTTCCGCCAAAACCCCACTCACCCGCTGCAAAAGCTCGTCCAGCGAGCCTTCCCGGGGAAGACGAGCGGCGAGGATTTGCGCTTCCCCTTCCGGCAGCGCCGCCTCCTGGGCCAGGGTCTCCACGTAAACCTTGAGCGCCCGGTCGGTGGGGATGCGGCCGGCCGAGGGGTGGGGCTGGACCAGCAGCCCCTTTTCTTCCAGGGCCGCCATGATGTTGCGAAGCGAGGCCGAGGACAGGCCGGTGCGGGAAACCTGGGCCAGCACCCCCGAAGCCACAGGCTCTCCGCTCTGGAGGTAGAGCGAGACTACCTCACAAACGATCAAGCGCTCCCGAGCGGAAAGTTCCCCACGGTCCCCCATAGCCGTTCCTGCCGCGTATCAAGTTTACCTTATCATGAACAAGCTATGGAACCTTGGCTCATTGTGGGAGCAGGGCGGCTGGGATTGCAGCTGGCGCGGGGCCTTTCTCAACGCGACGTGCCGTTAGCTGGCATCCTTTGCCGTTCTCCGGAAAGCCGTGCCAACGCGGGAAAGGTGCTCCCGGAACAACTTCTGCTTGATGCCGACGATCCGCTCCCGGTGGTCGCGCGGGTGCTTCTGGCCGTTCGCGACCGCGAAATAGAAGAAACCGCCCGGGCGCTGGCGCCGGGGCTGGCATCCCAAGCGGTGATCCTCCACTGCTCGGGCGCGCTGGGCCCCGCCGTGCTGGAGCCCCTGGCCCAGGGCGGATTCGCCACGGGGGTGTTCCACCCGATGCTGGCCTTCCCTCACCCCCTGGAGCCGCCGGTGGATTTCCGGGGCGCGGTGGTCACCCTCGCTGGCCACCCGGTGGCGGTGGCGGCCGCCCGCGAGCTGGCCCAAGCCCTGGGGATGCTGCCGGTAGAGGTCAGTAACCTGACATGGCCCCTGTACCATGCCGCCGCTGCCCTGGCCGGGCCACTGGTCTACGCCCTTTTGCAGGCCGCCCGGGAAGAGCTGCAACGGGCCGGTTTTCCTGCGGAAAAAGCACCTCAGGCCGTGGCCAACCTTGCCAAAACTGCGGCCGAGCACGCCCACCGCGCGGGGGGTTGGGGTTTTCTCACCGGGCCCCTGGTACGCGGGGATTGGGAAACCGTTCGTGCCCACCGCAGCGCTTTGCAGCCTGAGGTGCGGGCCATGTACGACGCCATCACCGCCTTTACCCGCGCCCGTCTCGGCAGAGAGTTGCCTCTGGAAGAAGGAGAACGCGAGGATGAGTAAGCGCTTTTCGAAAACCGCAGGCGGCACTCAACGGGCGATGGCCAGCCGGAGTTTTTTCGGAAAAGCCGCCGCGGAGCGGCGGCCCCACACCGTGAAAACACGTGGGACCTGCGCAAAAAATGTGGGACCCGCGCTCCGTCGCGGGTCGCTTCTTTTCTTAGCCGGCGCGGAGCGGCGGCCCCACACACAGAAAGCGAGCATCCGGCTTTG
>NZ_JMFG01000009.1 GCF_000687145.1 Thermoanaerobaculum aquaticum | reverse complement strand
CGCTCCTGCGGCGGCGGGGGTGGGCAAGAAAAGCGAGCATCCGGCTTTGCTGGTGCGAGCGGTGGGGGTTGCGGGGGGCCAAGCGAGCGGAGCTGTGGGCGGAGCGCGAGCGGCCCCCCGCGTGAGATATTGGGCCGCCGCTCCGCGGCGGCGGGGGTGGGCAAGAAAAGCGAGTATCCGGCTTTGCCGGTGCGAGCGGTGGGGGTTGCGGGGGGCCAAGCGAGCGGAGCTGTGGGCGGAGTGCGAGCGGCCCCCCGCGTGGGATGTGGGGCCGGCGCTCCCGCGCCGGCGAAAAAAGACCCGCGCAGGAGCGCGGGTCCCACATTCAAAAAAAGAGGAAGTGCTTAGCCCGGTACGCCTGCGTTAGAAGAACAGGCCAGGAAAGAACACGCTCGCGGCTGGTTAAACCTCCACGCCCAGGAGCTTTCGGGCCACAAAGCCGATGCCGAAAGATATGGCCGCCACCGAAAAGGAAAGCAGCGCCATTTCCGCAAAGCGGCGGCCAAAGGGCTCGTCCTTGGCCACCGAAATGTAAAAGTTGAAAACCGCAATGATGAGCACCGCCACCGAAAGGGTCAAGGCCAAATCCAGGTAGTAGTTGGCAAAAAGCAAGTACGGCAGAACCAGCAAAAGCACCGTCACGATATAAGCGATGCCGGTGTACACGGCGGCCCGAAGCGGGTGTTTCTCGGTGCCCTCCGAACGGGTGGACAGGTACTCAGAGGCCGCCATGGAAAGGGAAGCGGCAATGCCGGTGATAAGGCCAGAAAGGGCAATGAGCTTGGTGTTCTGCAGGGCGAGAGTGAGACCGGCCAGGGCACCGGTCAGTTCCACCAAAGCGTCGTTGAGCCCCAGGACCACCGAGCCGGCGTAGTGCAGCCGTTCCTCTTCCAGCATGCCCAAGAGCTGGTGTTCGTGGTCTTCTTCGTCCTGCAGCCAAGCTTCCACGTTGGGGATCACCCCCAAGAGCTCTTTGTAACCCCCTTGCGCCCGTTCCTCGCCTCGCTCCATGAGCTTTAAGCCAAAGGTAAGGCCAAAGATGCGGGCAACCCAGGTGTACAGGACCACCCACAGCCGTTTGGGTTTTACCTCCTGGCCGGTTAAAGCTTGCCAATCGCGGGCGTGGCGCAGCTCATCGGCGGCAATGCGCTCCAAAATGCGGCGGTTCTCCCCTTCGGGAAGACCTTGGGCCAAACGGGCGTAAATTTCGTGCTCGGTGAGCTCCAACTGCTGAAAGGTCAACAGGCGCTCACGAAGGCTTGGGCTTAGTTCCATGGGCACCTCCGCACGCGGAAAGGCTAGCTCTTTTGGTCCGCCAAAGCCGCGGCCAAAACGCGAGCCAGCTTTTCCATGGTAAAGGGCTTTTGCAAGAAATGAACCTGTCCCCGGCTCACCTGCTCTTTGAACGCTTGATCTTCGGCATAGCCGGACATAACGATTACCTTCAGGTTTGGCCAGCGCTCCACCAGGCCCGCCGCCAGTTGCGCGCCGCTGGCGCCGGGGAGCAGGAAATCCGTAAGCAGCACATCAAAAGCTGGATCTGCGGGTAGCTTCCCCGCTTCTTCCGCGCTTCCCACTGCCACCACCTGGTAGCCCAAAGCCTGTAGTACATCTGCCAGGGTTTGGCGGGCGGCCTCTTCATCTTCCACCACCAGCACCCGCTGACCGCTCCCCACCGGCGGAACCGAACCGGAAATGACCTTTGTTTGGGGAGCTAACGGCGCTGAAGCGGTAGGTAGAACCACCGTAAACGTGCTTCCCCTGCCCACGGTGCTTGTCACCTCCACGCGGCCCCCGTGCTGGGTGACGATGCCGTGTACCACCGCCAAGCCCAAACCGGTGCCCTTTTCGGGGCCTTTGGTGGAGAAAAACGGCTCAAAAATCCGGGGAAGAACGTCTTCGGGAATGCCGCAGCCGTTGTCGCTGACAGCCAAAAGAGCCTCATCCCCCCGCTGCTCGACGCGAAGCTCCAGCTTGCCGCCCTCCGGCATGGCGTCTTTGGCGTTCACCACCAAGTTCAGGAGCACCTGGTTCAACTGGTTGGGGTCGGCTTCCACCACCACCGGATCCGCAGCAAGTTTGAGTTCCAGGGAAATGTTGGCGGGCAAGAGGCGGCGGAGCAGCTCCTCCATTTGTTTTACGAGCTCGTTGAGGTCGAGTGCTTCGCGCCGGGAAATTTCCCTGCGGGCAAACAACAGGAGTTGGCGGGCCAGGGAAGCACCCCGCTGCACCAGGCCTTCTAGGGTCTGCAGCTCTTGACCCACGGAAGCGCCAGCTAGCTTGCCTTTCAGCGAAAAAAGCAGTGCGGAAAACGCTTGGAGCAGGTTATTAAAATCGTGGGCAATGCCCCCGGCCAGGGCGCCGATGGCCTCCATCTTTTGAGCTTCCCGCAAGAGAGCCTCGGTTTTTTCCCGTTCGGAAACATCGCGAATTACCACTTCGATGGCCGGCCGACCTTGGAATGTGATGGGGGTGGCCGATGCCTCACCCCGAAAAGTGGTGCCGTCAACCCGCAGAAACTCCTCCACCAACGGCGGGGCCATTTGGCCGCTCTCAAGGCTCCTCCGCACTCTTTCCTTGACGGTTTCCCGAAAGCTGGGCGCCACCAGATCCAACGCGGGACGCCCCACAAGGTCAGCAGGGTCCTTGGCACCCCACAGCCGAGCGGCCGCCCGGTTGGCAAACTTAATGACACCATCCTGGTGAATGAGGATGGCATCGGGGGAAAGATCCACCAGCGTTTGGAACTTGGCCGCGGTTTCTGCCAGCTGTTGCTGAAGCTCGAAGCGATGAAGCACCTGCGCCACCTCCCTGGCGGCCAAGGAAAGCACCTCCAGGTCCTCCGGAAAGTACCGCACGTTCGGGTCGTAGGACTGCACCACCATGCAACCCAGGGTCTTTCCGGCCACCTGCAACGGCGCCCCCATCCACGAAACTGCCGGGCTGCCAATGAGCTCCACCTCACCGGCGGCCACCAGCTGGGAGTCCTCTTCCGGCCCCAAAAGCAACGGCTTTCCAGTGCGGATCACGTATTCGGTAAGCCCCCGCCCGGGAGGTCCAGGTGCGGGCGGCGCATCCTTTTGATCTGCGAAATAAGGAAACCGAACCACCGGCCCGATGCCATCCCAAAGCGCCACGTAAAAGTTTTCTGCCGGCAGCAGAACCCGGAGCTCGCGGTGGACCTGAGCCAGCAGCGCTTCCACGCTTTCCGCTTCTCCCACGGCCTGGGTCACGCGCACAAAAAACTGCTGGAGGAGCTCCCCCCGCCGGCGGGTGGTCACGTCGTGAGCAACACCCTGGATCCCTTCAAAACCTCTCGGCCCGTGGAGAGGGGCTTCAAACGCCTCCAGCAAGACCCGCCGACCCGAGGGGTGCAGGATCTCCACCAGGATCGGCTTGCCATCGAACTCTCCCGCCAGATGCTTGCGGGTTTTCCGCCGAGCCTCCTCGTTGATGGGGTTATCGGTGGTCCACCAATGAGTGTGCTTGAGCCACTCGGAAACCGGCCGACCGGTAATGGCCTCCACACTTGGGGACACGTAGGTGACGTTACCCTCCCGGTCTTGGGTGTAGAAGAAAAAGTGCGGGTTTGCCTCCACCAGCAGCTTCAAGCGCTCATGGACACGGAGGAGTTCCTCAGAAACCTGCCTCTCTTTTCCGGTTGCACGGACCACCATCCGCAAGATGGCGTACAGGGCCACCGCCGTAAGCAAGACAAAAACCCAACCCTTGAGGATTTCCAGGCGGTGGAGAAGGGCCGCATCCTGCCCCGAAATCGCCTTGACCGCATGCCCGGAAACCCATATGTACGCGCCCGCTAACACCAGGTAAACGACGGCAAGCAAAAAAGCGCCCCTTTTTCGCAGGAGGATGCGCGTTAACAACGTTGGTACGCCCCGGTTCTCGACGTTCACCGAACCTATTCTACAGCCGCGCCTGCGGCCCCCCTTTCCGGTCCAGCTAAACCCCGAGGGGCCTCGAGCTGGGGGCTGTCACTGGCTCGTTTTGGTTAATTCAGCCGACAAGCAGGTCTTGCAGGGCAGCGGGTCGTAGCGTCTTTAAAAAACTAGCCCACCAGGAAGGGTGCTTTCCCGCTGAAGGCCAACGCGACTTACGACGGGTTGACGCCCGCAAACTCCCGCTGGAACTGGCTGAAGGCCGCTTCGTCCAGGGCCAGGGCTGCACCCACCACCGGCCGGGCACCGTCGGCCAACGCCACACCTAAAGCCTTCGGTGTCAAGCGGGCCGCCAGGAACTCGCTGAACCTCTGCATTTCTCCTTTCAGCCACTGCACTGCGCGGTCCCCAACCTTCAGGGACGCCAGGGCCTCGGTGTGCTCCATGGGCACAGCGGTTACGAACCAAAAAGCCCCGTACGGGTCGGCATCCAGCGGGACAGGACCGCGGGCCACGGTCTCATTGACCGCGACCACCGTGCCGTCCACCGGGGAAGGTACAGTAAGGGTGCGGGACAGGCGGTGGATTTTGGCCATGGGCTCCCCTTTCCGCAGGGTCGTTCCCGGCTTGGGCAGCTCGACCCGGTCGGCCCCGCCCAACGCTTGGGCCAGCAGCTCGTCCACTCCCAGCCGTAGCTCTCCGGTTTGCGTAAGGAACGCCCAGCTGTGCCCTGGACTCAAGAACACACCCTTGGGTGCATGCACCGGTGCAAAAGCCCGGATTTTCTCGGTTGCCGTTTCCACCCGACGACGGCGCAGCAGCACACCGATGGCCTCAATGGAGACAAACAAGAGGATCGAAATGGCAACGATGATGACGGTCATGGCTTCCTCCCTGGAGGCGGAGAGGGTTTGTGCAGCAACGGGCCTTTTCGCTTACGGCCTTTTTTGCTGCTCCTGCCGCCGTTTGCTGCTTCATCTTCGCCTCCGCCTTTCGCACTTGCATCGTTCGTGCCAAGCAGTTAAAAAGTGCGTAACTGACTGATTAATAATGAGATAGGTATACGCTTCATAACGCACACTAAAAGCGCATGTAAAAAGGCTCAACAGGTTCCACACCTAACGGCCGGCTAACTCGCCGAAAACATGCTTAAAACAGTTGGCTTTGCGGCTCACTGCTGTAAACCTCAACAGCAGACCAAACCTTCAACACTACCCGCGGGCCTCTGCCATTGAAAAAAGAAGCAACCCCAAGGGGTTGCCTCCCAGGAGCCACCTAGCCGGCGTTGGCAGCTCAGGGGAACTGCTTTTTTCCGTTGCTGTTTCCAGGCCTTTGCAGCTTGCTCACGAACAAAACCAAGGTAATGAGAAAGCAAATAACCAGGATGTACTCCAGCCCCTTGGTTTCAAAGATATTGACGTAGTGGTAGTACTCCATGGCCCTTTCCTCCTCAGTGGGTCGCCGATGACAACACCGGCATACGGTTCACCACCCAACGGAACACCAGGATTTCCATAAACACCACCATGAGCGAAACCCACACCTCCCAAACCGTGGGGTAGTAGGTGGCGGGGCTGTTCCAGTTAAAGGCAATGACCGACACGTTAAGGCGGTTGAGAAGAATGCCCACCAGCGTCATCCCCGCGGCAATGCGCACCAGGTCCAAACGCTGCTGCCGGTACCCGTGGGTAAACAGGGCGCAGGGGATCAGGGTAAATACCACCACCTCCACCAAAAACCACGCCCCCCATTTTGTGGCCACGTAGTTCCAATGTTGACCGTGAACGAAGATCAAGAACTTCATGAACAAGTACACGTACATGCTCACCGCAGCCCCTTTGGAGAGGGAAAAAACAATGTCCTCAAAAGAAGCGTGGTGTTGGGGGTCAATCCTGTCGCGAAAGACCCGGTGGCTGATGGTGCCCTCAAAGATGATCATGGCAATGCCGGCAAACACACTGGAAGCCAAAAACAACACCGGAAGGAACTCCGAGTACCAAAGAGGATGTAATTTGGGCTTGGCAAAAAGGTACAAAGCACCTAAACCCGACTGATGTAACGTGGACAAGGTTACCCCAAAGATAACCGCGCCCAGGGTCAGCCGGGAAAGCCATCGCTTGGCTTTTTCGGCGTTGAGCCATTCCGCCACCACCGGGGAAAACTCCAAAAGCTCGGCCAACATGTAAAGCAAAAAGTGCCAAGAAACCAAGAACAGCACCGAGTTGTAGCCAAACTTGTTGCCAATGATGGGGTTGGCGATATGCCAGGGACGCCCCAAGTCCAAGACCAAAGCACCGGCATAAAAGACGTAGCTTAGAAAGCCGTTGAGCACCGTGGGCCGGACAATGGGATGGAATTTTTCGGCGTGGAGCACGTAAACCGAAAGCGTCACCAGGTAAGCGCCGCCAGCAAAAGCAACGCCGGTGATGACGTCAAACCCAATCCACAAGCCCCAAGGGTAGGTTTGGTTGAGGTTGGTGACCGCCCCCAAACCTTTGGCAAAGCGGATGGCGGTGATGATGAGGCCACCAACAATCACAAAGGCGGCCAGCATGTTAAACGGGGTCCACAACGGACCTTTGGGCTTAAGCTCTTGCTTTATGAACTGCCACCGCGATGGTGCCGACCACGTTTGCGCCCCCAGCATGTCACTCCCCTCCCTTCTTTTTGGTCATTTCCGAAAGGCCGTAAAGCAACGTGGGAAGGCCCAAAAGGACCAACGGGACGGCGTAAAGGAACTCGCGGGTGTAGTCCGGGAAGGTCATGGTGCCTAAATCGGTGCGAAAGCCCAGTTGCTCAAAGGGAACGCTGGAAAGGTAAAGCCAGCCCGTTCCGCCCGCTTCAAACTCCCCGTAAATGTGGTGCACATAGCTGTCGGGGTTTTGATAAATGCGGCTGCGGGCAATCTCCATGAGCTCGCGCTTCTTGCCGAACTGCAGCGCATCCATGGGACAAGCGGCCACGCAGGCGGGAATTTTGCCTTCCTCCAATCGCGAAAAGCACATGGTGCACTTGCGAATTCGCGGGTTGGCGCTGAAGTACTCAAACCTTGGGATTTCAAACGGGCAAGCCAACATGCAGTAGCGGCAACCCAAGCAGCGATCGGGGTGCCAAATGACCGGCCCCTGCGGGGTTTTTTCCATGGCGTTGGTGGGACAGGCCGCCGCACAGGCGGGCTGCCAACAGTGGAGGCATTGCTTCTTAACGAACACCTTGCCCTTTTCAGTTTCGTAAGCGTTGACCACCGTAAACCGATCGGGTGTTGTGTCGCGGCGCTCAGCCAGGCCGTTGTCTTCCGCTGGCTTGGGGACCGGCAAATCGTTGACCTCGGCGCACGCAACCTCGCACTGCCGGCAGCCAATGCAGCGCGTGGTGTCCATCAAAACCCCGACGAATTCTTGCTCTTCCCTTTCTTCCCGTTGAAAGGTCACCGCTCCGGCAGTCCTGCTGGCCGCTGCGGCCGCAGCAGAAGCAGCAAGCGTCAGAAACGTTCTTCGGTTCATGCTCCCTCCCTTGGTCACCAGGGCGCCTTTTCCCCGGCGTGGCAGCTCACACAGGCCTTGCTGGCATCCTTCCCTTGGCCCATCTCGTGGCAGAGGCCACAGGCCAGGTGGATCGCCACCTTGCGGCTGGGGATCACCGTGTGGCCGGCAGGCAGCGTTTGGCTGTGACAGCCACCGCACCCGTAACTTTTGCCCAAGGTTTCCTTTTTTCCGTGGCACGCCAGGCACTGATGGCCTGCCTTGGGAAGCCACTGCGGGTGGGGAGTGTTGAGCGCCGGAGCAGCCGCAGGGTGGTGGCAGTCCGTGCAGGCCGCTCCCAGGTCACTCACATGCAGGGCATGCGGAAAGCTGACGGTCCCAACAGGGGAGCGAAACAGCAACTCCTCGGGGGGTGCGTGGTTGGGCTGCTGGGTCTGGCCTTGCGCCAGGCTCCAGCCAGGGCTTAGCCCAAGCAAGAGCAAAAGCGCGGCCTCTAACAGTTTCACCAAGCGATTGTGTGTTCTTTCGCTCATAACCTCCCTCCTTTCCGCCCACATCCTCACGAAGCGCTCACGAAAGCAGCTCCATCACCAGATCTCGGGGAACCGGTATTACCCCCAGCTGCTTTGCACAGGTGGGACAAAACCAGGCGTCCTTGAGGTCCACCTCTTCAGCGTTGCGGGACGAAGCCATAACGCACCAAGGCACGGGACAATGCGTCAAACCAAACAGGTGCCCCAGCTCGTGGAGTGCTTCTTTGGCCAGGCGCAACCGTAGAAGCTGGGGATCCGGACGGCTGCCGTTGTTTTCGGGAAGCAAGCGGTACATGGAAACGATCCCGGCACCTCCGGAAGCCGAAGCCAAGCCAAAAAGGTACGTAAAGACCGGAAGAAAGATGTCCACATCGGTGATGCCCAAATACAAAAGCGGCTCTTCCGCGGGAGGGGGCTGGAGCAAATCCAGCAAGGCCAGGGCATCGTACTGGCGGCGAGCGGGGTTAAAGGCCGGGCTAGGGTCGAGCCTGCGGGGCACGATAGAAACCGAATGATGCAGCAGCCGATGTAAGTCCTCACGGAGGGTTCGCACAACGCTTAGCGGCACCGCACCCACGAGCACCAGCTCTAAGGCCCAAGACCTGGCCACCGCTACCGCTCCCGCTGATGCCAGTTGATGCCGTACCGCCGCATGCGGTTGTAAAGGGTCACCCGGTCAATGCCTAAAAGCTTGGCCGCCTGGGTGATGTTGTAGGAGCAGCGCTCCAGCACGTACTCGATATGGCGACGCTCCACCGCCTCCAGGGAAAGGTCATCGTCTTTGGGGAGAGAAACCGGCTTACTCGGGGTAATCGGCAAATGCTCGGGGAGCACAGGGCCTTCCCGGCAAACCACCAACGCCCGCTCCACAGCGTTGATGAGCTCGCGAATATTTCCCGGCCAGGGATAGGAAAGCAACAGCTCCTGCGCCTTGGGCGAGAAGCCGGTGACCTTACGGCCCATGGCGTCGGCAAACTTCTTAAGGTAGTGGTTGGCAATGGGCAAGATATCTTCCTTGCGCTCGCGCAGCGGCGGCAGGTCAATTCGGAAAACCGCAAGCCGGTAGTAGAGGTCCTCCCGGAACGTGCCTTCCCGCACCGCTTGCTCGAGATCGCGGTTGGTGGCGCACACCACGCGAAAATCCACCCGCACTGGCTGGGTGCCGCCCACCCGCACCAGCTGTTTTTCCTCCAGAACCCGAAGGAGCTCCACTTGGACTTTGGGAGAAATTTCCCCCACTTCGTCCAGGAAAAGCGTGCCGCCGTCTGCCAGCTCCAGCTTGCCCTTTCGCCGGGCCACAGCGCCGGTAAAGGCGCCCCTTTCGTGGCCAAAGAGCTCCGACTCCAAAACCCCCTCGGGAAGCGCCCCGCAGTTCACCGCCACCAGGGGGCCAAAGGCCCGGGGGCTGTTGGCGTGGATGAGGCGGGCAATAAGCTCCTTGCCGGTACCGGATTCGCCGCGAATCATGACCGTGGTTTCTGTGGGCGCCACCGTTTCCACGAGGCTCATGACCCGCTTCATGGCTTCGCTTTCGCCCACCACCAGCTCCCGGCCGGCGGCGGCCAGGCGCTCTTTCAAGGCAATGTTTTCCTGCTGTAAGCGGGCCCGCTCGCAGGCCCGCTCCACCACCCGCGAAAGCTCCTCCGGGTCGAAGGGCTTCACCAAGTAGTCGTAAGCGCCGGCCTTAAGCGCTTCCACCGCGGAAGCCACCGAAGCGTAAGCGGTGATGAGGATGATGGTGGCGTGGGGGTTTACCTCCTTAATTTGCTTCAAAAGCTCCAAGCCATCCATCCCCGGCATGCGAATGTCGGTGATGATGGCATCAAAGGTTTGCCGCCCCAGCAACGCGAGAGCTGCTTTGGCGTCGCCGGCGGTTTCCACCTCGTAGCCGTCTTCTAGAAACCAGCGGGCCAACGACTCCCGCATGTGGAGCTCGTCATCCACGATGAGCAAACGCGCATTTCTCGTGTTCATGACCCCTCCTTTCCCTCGTGGGAGGCCGGCACCAGCGGGAAGAACATGGTGACCCGGCACCCCTGGCCCGGGGCGGTTTGCAAATCAATGCGCCCGCCGTGCCGTTCCACAATCCCGTACACCACCGAAAGCCCAAGGCCCACACCACCTTGGGACTTGGTGGTAAAAAACGGCTCGAAAGCGCGGGCGGCCACCTCGGGGGTCATCCCGGGTCCGGTATCTTCCACGGTAACGAGAACCCCTCCGTCAGCTCGGGCGGTTATGACCTTCACTTGCCCGCCCGTGCTGGCCATGGCCTCGGCGGCGTTGATAAGCAAAGCCATAAGGGCTTGCTGGATCTGCCCGGCATCGGCGATCACCGATGGAAGGTCCGGCGCCAGCTCCATGACGGCCTTCACGTTGCTCAAGTCGAGCTTGTGCTGAACCAGAAAAACTGCCTTTTCCGCCACTTCGTTGAGGTTTGTGGGGCTAAAATCGCCATCCTTTTTGCGGGCAAAGGAAAGGAGCTGGTTGACAATGCGCCCACAGCGACTTGCCTCAGAAACAATGGCATCCAAATAGCGCAAGTTTTCCTTGCACTCTTCGCTGAGCTGATGGGTTTGCAGCCTGCGGATGAGAACCTTGGCGTAGGTCACCACGCTGGAAAGAGGGTTGTTGATTTCGTGAGCCACCACCGCTGCCAGCTTGCCCAGCGAGGCCATTTTTTCCACCTGCAAGATGTGATCCTTGGCCTTTTCCAGCTCCCGGGCTTTTTCCTCCACCCGCATTTCTAGCGTTCTGCCCCATTCCAAAAGCTCTTCCCGGGCGGCCTCCAAATCCCGGGCCATGCGGTTAAAATGCCTTGCCAAATCCGTTAGCTCGTCGTTTCCCACCTCCGGAACCCGAGCGGAAAGATCCCCAGAGGCAATCTTTTGCGTGTGGTCAATGAGCTTGCGCACCCGGAGGTGCACCAGCCGGCGCACCGCCAAGGCCGTAGCCCCAATGCCCAAAACGATGCCGAGGATGCTCACCAGCGTCATCCCCGCCGCGCTTTTGGTGCGGATTTCCTCATGGGGCGTCAGCCACACGTTCACATCCAGAATTCCCAAGAGCGTTTCGGTTTCCTGGTGGACGTGACAAGCGGCCTGGGCGCACTCCTTTTCGTTGAGGATGGTTTGGATTACCCCAAGAGCCCTTCCACCGCTTCCATGGAGCATGCGGGTTCGCTGCTCCGGCGGCAGTTCCCGCGGCGGGACCGAGCCGGTATGGCAAACCACGCACTGCTCGTCGTTGAGGCTCAGCCGCTGCCCAATTTCCCCGGGGAGGCTGGAGTACATGATCGTGCCGTCTTTCCGCATGATGCGGATGACGCCCATTTCCCCGCGGTGGGCGAGTGCCTCCACCGTTGCTTGAATCCGTTCGCGATCGTTATGGAGCATCCCGTCCCGCGTTGCCGCCACCACCATGTCGCCCAACTGCATGCCATTGAGCTGCAAGATCTTCAAAGTGGCACGTTCCTGCAGCCACAGGTTTAAGGCCGTCATGGTTCCAAAGACCACGATTAACCCCACCGCCACAATGGCTGTAAGCTTTGCCGCCAGCCTCACCTGTTGCTCCTCCTTGGGTCGCTCCCGCCCACCGCCCCTAACCCGCCCATACCCGTTCCCCCGACCCGTCCGCTGCAGAGGTTGTGCCATAAAGCACGCCTGTAGTACAAAGCAACAACCAAAGGCTCTGTTGCATAATTCAACGGTAACACAAGGGGGAAAAAGGGGGAAGCCCCAAAGCCCGATCCAACGTTCAAAAGCTGAGGGTCTTACCAGACGTTATGGGCTGACCGGGGCGCCGTTGAAGGCCTCAACGGCCCCCGTTGAAAACCACAACATCCAGCGTCGCCAAAGCCGCCATCTCCGCTGAGGGGTTATACACCGGCAAAAGCAGATGCCCCCCGCAAACGGGGGTTTCAGCGCCGTTGTCGCTGGCGATCTTCCCAGTTTGCAGCTAGCGAAGCTGGGGCGTTCTTTCCAGGGCAACCACCGGGGCGATGGGAAACCAATGCCTGGTTGCCAGACAGAACCGGCACACCGAGAGCATCACCGGTACCTCCACCAGCACCCCCACCACCGTGGCCAACGCCGCACCCGAGCCAGGCCCGTAGAGGGCAATGGCGGTAGCCACCGCTAGCTCAAAGAAATTGGACGCGCCAATCAGCGCCCCCGGAGCTGCTACCGGGTACTGCACCCGAAAGAGCTTCATAAGACCGTAGGTCAGAGACGAGTTGAAGTACACCTGGATGATCAAGGGCACCGCAATAAGCAGCACGTGAAACCAGCGGGTCGTGATGTTCTCGGCCTGAAACGCAAAAATCAGCACCAAGGTAGCCAACAGCGCTAAAACCGTGATGGGATGGAAAAACGCCACAAACTTTTCGGCAAACCATTCCGGCCCTTTGCTGCGAATGAACCACCAGCGGGTAAGCGAGCCGGCAGCCAGGGGAATCACCACAAAAACCAAAACCGAATAGAGCAACACCTTAAAGGGAACCTGCAGGTCTGTAGCTCCCGATACCAACAGCTTCACAATGGGCGCAAAGGCAACCAGCATGATGAGGTCGTTGACCGACACCTGGACCAGCGTGTATGCAGGATCTCCATCGGAAAGGTAGGACCACACAAAAACCATGGCAGTGCACGGCGCGGCCGCCAGGATAATGACCCCGGCGATGTACTGGCTCGCCAATTCGGGGCCAATAAGTGGTAAAAACACCTTTTTGAAGAACAGCCAGCCAATGACCGCCATGGAAAAAGGCTTCACCAACCAATTCACCACCATTGTGATCAAAAGGCCCCTGGGCTTGCGGCTTACCCGAGCTATGGAGCCGAAATCAATCTTCAACATCATCGGGTAAATCATGAGCCAAATCAGCACAGCAATGGGCACGTTAATTTGCGATCCCTCGCCGAATTCCAACCCCCGCAGCGAAGACGTCAAGCCCGGGAACAACTTGCCCAGGGCAACCCCCACCACCATGCACAGGGCCACCCAAAGGGTCAAATACCGTTCGAATACGTTCATCGTTTTGGTTTCCTGGCTCATAAGCCCCCCAGCACCTCCTGACCCTGCAATCCGCGTCGGCTCCACCCATGCTCTTCGCGAGTTCCCCGTGAACCGCTCCAGCGATTTCCCCGGGTCTAGACCCCCTTTGGGCAAACACTCGGGAGCCCGGTTAAAAGCGCTAGCGGCGAAGCAGTGAGGGAATGAAACAGCAAAAAAAGGCCACTTGCACGTTTTGTCCCCGCGCGAAATATAGACACATAGCTCTCTCGTGTCAACGGCCAAACTAACCTGTGGGATCAAACGGGGCGTAGGAGTCCGCGGAGCAAATCCCGACCATCTTGGTAGAATGCACCTGCGGATAAGGAAGGAGAAAAAACCATGGGGTGGGAAGGGCTTGTTTTCCTTTTCTTTGCAGTGTTGATCCTCGGTATACCGGTAACGGCGCTCATTGTGGCCTTGCAGGCTGCTGGCCGGGCCCGCCAAGCCATCCAGCACGTGCAACAGCTCAGCGAGCAGCTGGCCCGGTTGCAGCAAATGGGGCTTCCGGCGGAAAAGCCAAAACCAACCCCCAAGCCGGAAGAAGCGCCGGCTCCCTCCCAGCCCCCAGCTCCCGCGCCGGCGGTTTCCCCGACCACCCCATCGGCGCCCACGGTCACCCCGGCAACCCCGGTCACCCCATCGTCGCCACTACCGGCGCCACCGGAAACGCCGGGACCTAAGCCCAGCTTGGAGGAGCGCATCGGCGTGACCTGGTTTACCCGCTTAGGGGCGGCGGTTTTAATCTTGGGGGCCATGTACTTCTTCAAGTACGCGGTGGACAACAACTGGATTGGCCCCTGGGGCCGGGTGGCCCTGGGGGCAGGGCTGGGCGCGGCCGTTCTGATTTTTGCGGAAAAGCTCTCTGACCGCGTCCATCGTGGCTACCTCCAGGGCCTCTTGGGGGTTGGGCTTTCCCTGCTTTACGTGTCCTCTTTTGCAGCGTACGGCTTTTACCGGTTGGTCCCGGTGCTGGTGGCGTTCGTGGCGCTGACGGTGGTGGCCGGCTTGGGTGGGCTTTTGGCCTACCGGTACCGCTCCCAGGTCACCCTGGTGATGGCGCTTTTGGCGGCCTTGGCCAACCCGGTTTTGCTCTCCACCGGTGAGGACCGGCCCCTGGGGCTGGCGGCGTACCTTCTGCTGGTCACCACCGCGGCGTTCTTTGTGGCGGTGCCCTTGCGCTTTCGCTGGGCCGTTTGGCTTGCGGTCTTCGGGAGCGTGGTTCTGGGTGTGGCGTGGTTTGCCCGGTTTTTTGACGTTTCCCCACCAGCCCTGGATGCGGTAACCGGAATGCCTGTCCCCGGTTCCGCCGGGGCGTACTGGACGCTTTCCGCCCGCGCAGTGCCGCTTTTGGCGGTGGCGGCCTTTTGTGCCCAGTGGGTGATGGTGGCGGGCGCCGCTCGCCGGCGGGAGTGGACGTCTTTGGCGCCGCAGGCCCTGCTGTTGGCCGGCGTGGTTTACCTCCACTGGGGATGGGGGGCGCTTTTGGCGGACCGGCCACCGGCGCTAGCGGCGGCCATGGTGGTGGCGGCGGGTGTGGCGGTGAGCGTGCTGCGCGGCGGCGAAAACTTGCCTCTCTTAGGGCTCCCTTTGGCCGTTTCTTTCCTGATCCTCGCGGTTCGCACCAGCGGCGCCCGCAAGGAGCCCCTCATCATGCTGGTGCTGGCCGGTGCCTGGCTTTCGGTTTACGCCGTAAACCTCGTCCTTGCGGCACGCCGCACCGCTGGGAGCGCCACCGTCGGGGTGGCGTGGAAGATCCTGGCTGTGGCGGGGGGGCTTGCGCTGGCGGTCATGGTCCTGGTGAGCTTGCCGCACCACCCAGAATTGCTGGCGGGGGCCGCGGTGCTCACCTGTCTTGCTCTGGTGCTTTTGGGGGAGTGGGCAGAAAAAACGTGGTTGGCTTGGCCCGCAGGTCTAGTGGCCGCTTTCGGGTGGTTTTTGGGAGCGCCCAAGACCAAGCCGCCGGAGCCGGTGTTTCTGGCTTTGGCTGCCCTCTGGGCCGGCGTTTACCTGGCCGCTGCCGGCCGGGAGCTGCTGCGCCGGGGAGAGGAAGCGGCACGGGGGGTTGTTGTTGCGGCCGTAGCTGCCCCGGCGGCCTTTGTGGCGGTGCTGCTGCGGGCTACCCCGGCGGAAGCGGGAACAACCCGGGCCCTGGTGAGCGCCGCTGCTGCCCTGGCGGTGTTTGCAGTTGGCGTTTTCACCCTGCGCCGTCATCCCGAGGCCCGGGGCGCTGCCAGCGCGCTTTTGGGGGAAGGGGTGGCCCTGGCCGCCTTGGCGGTGGTGCTGGCCTTTAGCGGGGTCACGGTGACGCTGCTGTGGGCCCTGCTGGCGGCAGCGGTGGCGGTGCTGGCAGCCCGCGCCCGCGACCGACGCTGGCTTTTGGGGGCGGGGGTGCTGTTCCTTTTAAGCTTGGGCCGAGTGGTGTTCGTGGACGCTCAGGCCCCCCGCCGGGAGCTGGCTCGTTTTCTGGCCACAGCCGGCCGCGAAGGAGCGCTGCAGCCCACGCCGCTTTTGAACCCGAAAGCTTTGGCCCTGGCCGGGGTGGCTGTGGCGCTGCTGGTGGCTGCCCGCAGCCTGGGACGAGAGGAAGCGAGCGGTCCCTGGCGCTTGAGCGCCGGGATCTGTTTGGTGATTGCCCACGGGTTGCTTTTGGGGCTGGTCATCCGCGAAAGCCAGCGTTTGGTGACCCAGCTGCCCCGCTTGCCGGCCAAAGACGTGACTCGCGACGAGTTCGGGGTTTTCTGGGCGCAGGCCCAGAAAAGCCTGGCTGCCCAACGCACCAAGTTGGCGGTGACCGCCACCCTGGCCATGGGTGGGTATGGGGCGGTGCTCCTGGGTTTAGGCTTTGCCCTGCGGGAGCTGCTCCACCGCTGGTTGGGCCTGACCGTGCTGAGCTTGACCCTGGGCAAGCTGGTTTTCTGGGACATCTGGCGGCTGCCCCGCCTTTCCCAGGTTCTTGTGCTGGTGGCGGTGGGGGTGCTGCTTCTGGGAGCGGGCTTTTTGTACGCTCGGTTTGGCCCACGCCTCTTTGGCTTTTTGCGTACCGGGGCCGGGCTTTGGGTGCTTTTAGCGTGGCCGGCCGACCCCGGGGGCGCGGTGGAGGTCAGGCAGTTCGCCTTTAAGGCCACCGCCGTGGTGGCGGCACCGGGTCTCGCCACCGTTCCGGTGCCTCCGGAGCTATACCGGGCCAGCCGTTCCCCGGGGGACTTTGCAGACCTGCGCATCCTGGGGGCCGGTGGGCAAGAGGTGCCCTGGGTCCTGCGGAACATTCCGGCACCCCAGGCTGCCACTGACCTGCCGGTGGAGCTTTTGGACCCCGTGGTCTTCCCCGATGGAAGCAGCCAGGCCACCTTTGATGTGGGCGAAAGCCCCGCCCCCCACAACCAGTTGACCCTGCAGCTGGAGGGTAACGAGTTTCTCCGCCACTGGGTGGTGGAGGTCAGCGAGGACCGCCGCCAGTGGGGAAAGCTTTCGGAAGGCGTGGTGTTCCGGGTGACCAGCGATGGTGTGGTTTCCCAGCGGGTGGAGGTCGCATACCCCCGTTCTGCAGCCCGCTACCTGCGGGTAACCCTGAAAGGCGAAGCCGGCAAACCGCCGGTTCCGGTAACCGGCGGCGCACTCCATTTCCGCCCCCCGGAAAGCTCCGAGCCTTTGGGGCGCATCCCGCTGGTTTTGGTGCGAAGGGAGGAAAACCCCTCTTCCCGGCTCACCGCTTTTTACCTGGACGCCGGGGCAAGCGGCGTACCGCTCCACCAGCTCACCCTGGAGGTGGCCGACGCCCGCTTTGAGCGCCGGGTCACGGTGCAGGGCTCCGAGGGAGGCTCCCTCTGGGTGCCGGTGGGGGGCGGGGTTTTGTACCGGGCGGGAGGAGCCGAGGGGCTCCAGTTGCCCGTGACCACCTCCAAGCGCTACCTGCGGCTAATGGTGGAAAACGGGGACAACCCACCTTTGACCCTGCAGGCGGCGTGGGGGGAATACCGCCTCCAGCAGCTGCTCTTTGAAGCCAAGACCCCGGGCTCTTATGCCCTGTACCTGGGCGCCCCCGACCTGCAAGCGCCCAGCTACGACCTTGCCGCCAGCCTGTCCCGAATGCCAACGGTGGACTCCCACGAAGCGCCCCTGGGGCCGGTATTGCCCAACCCGGCCTTTGCTCCTGAGGCTCCCCTGCCTTTCCGGCCTTTCAGCGAGCGGTACCGGATGGTGAATGCCGGTGCCTTGCTGCTGCTGTTGGCTGGCCTGGCCTTTTGGGCCTGGCGCCTCCTCCGCCAGGTCCGGCCTGACGCGCAAGAGAGATAGTCACTCTCCAGACTTGCCCGGCGGGCGACCGGCAGAGGGGCGAAAGCCGACCTCCAGGGCGTGGGAGGGGCAGCCCTCCACGCAGCGCAAACAGTTGGTGCAGCCGTCAAAACGGCCCATGGAGCGGGGATCGATGCCCCAGGGGCAGTGGAGGTGACAGGGAGCGACCTTGGGGTCCACGCACAGGGAAGGGTCAAACCGCACTGCTAGTGTCCAGGGTGTGCGCAGGAAGTTCCACAGCGTCCCCACCGGGCAGAGGGCCCGGCAAACCCAGCGCCGGGGCAACAAAAGCTCGGCGACCAGCCAGAGCACCAGCAGGCTGCCGGTCACCCACGGCCGTACGCCCAGGTAAAAAAGCTCCTGCGGTAGCGCGGTGAGCAAGCGGGGGGGTGCCAGCAACGCAACGAGGGGGCTGGCCAAAAGGAAGGAAGCCAGCAGAAAGACAAATAGCCCTACCACCCGCAGCGGCCGCAGCTTGCGGTAACCCTCGGCGGTCCAGGTTCGGTGCAGGTGGAGCGTGCGGATCTTCAGGTTGTCCAACCCTTCCGACAGGAAGCCCCAGGGGCACACCCAGGAGCAAAACACCGGGCCCATCACCAGCGCCAGGGCCAACACCGGAAGCGCCGCCAGCAGGATTTGTCCGGTGACCTTCCCGGCAGCCAGGACCACCGAAAGGGCACTGGCGGGCTCGGCCAAATCCACCGGCCCTACCTTGAGGGAAGCCAGGTTGCCCATCAAGCCCCGAAAGCCCCAGCGGTTCAGCCAGGGCAAGGCAAAGTAAAAGAGGGCTACGAGAGCTTGAACGGTGCGCCGCAGAGGGGTCCACCGGTAGGGCCTTTTCATGCCCCCTCTCCCTCACCTCGCGGCCGCACCACGATGGCCACCTCGGGAGCTGGACAGACCTTTTCGCAAACCCCGCACCCCACGCATTTGTCGGTCACCACCGGCTTGAGCTCGCCGTTTTGGTAAATGGCCTCGCCTTCCAGGGGGCATTCGTCAACGCAGGTGCGGCAGAGGATACCCTGGTGGGCAAAGCAGGTTTGCGGGTCTACCACGGCCACGCCCATGCGCACGGCGCGTTTGTCGGTTATGGGCTCTAAGGCGCCGGTGGGACAAACCGGCGGGCAGGCCATGCACAGGTAGCAGGGGACCTCCCGCGCCACTACCAACGGCGTGCCAGCCCGCTCTCCGTAAATCCAGCCGGCTGGCTTGAGGGTCTTGTAGGGGCAGGCCGCCACGCAGCGGTTACAGCGGATGCAAAGCGCCGCAAACTCTTCCTCGGGCCTGGCGCCGGGGGGGCGAAGCGGTGGGCGAGCGAAGACGAAGGCAATAAGACCCCGACGGCTGCGCCTCATGCCCGATCGTCGCCTACAAAGGTGGGGTAGACCCCCAGGATGCGCTCGTCTTCGGCTAAAAGCTCTTCAGCCCAAGTTTCCAGGGCTTCTCCAGTTTCTCCGCTTACTACCGCGGCAATTTTTTCGTGACCATCCCCACCTACCAGCTTCAGGTTTGGCGAGGCGGCCAAAGCTGCGGCCACCAAAGGTGCTTGCCCAGGCTTGGTGGTAATGAGCACTCCGGCAATGACCATGGCTACCTCCTTGGGGCCCCGGGGAGGGGTGGCCTCCGCCGGGGCCCGATGTTTGCAGGTTAAGCCTTGTCCACTTTGACGCCGCAAATCTTGAACTCTGGCTGTTTGGAAATGGGGTCCAAGGCATCAATGGTGATGAGGTTGCACAGGTGCTGGTCGTCATGCATGTGGACGAACACCAGGTTTTCCCTGGAGGTGTCTGTGACCTTCACCTTAAACACCTCGCTGCCGCGACGGGAGCTGATCTTGACCTTGTCCCCGGTCTTGACCCCCAGCTTGGCGGCATCGGCGGGGTGCATTTCCGCCACCGCTTCAGCGTTGGCGTGCACCAACTCCTTGCAGGTACGGGTCATGGTGCCGGTGTGCCAGTGTTCGATAACCCGGCCCGTGGTGTAGTACATGGGGTAGTCGGCGTCGGGAGCCTCTTCCGGCCCCTTAAACGGACGCATCCACACCACTGCCCTGCTATCCGGGCGCCCGTAAAACTTGATGCGGTGGGGCCAGTCAGCGGGCACGAAAGGATCCTCGCCTTTCACGTAGCGGCGCTTAGTTCCCGGGTGATCGGCAGTGGGCGCTGGCCAAAGGATGCCGTGGGCTTGCCGCAACCGTTCCCGGGTCATGCCAGAAAAGTCATAAACGGTGCCCTTGCAAATGGTGAGGATTTCGTTCCAAACGTCGGTTGGAGTCTTAAACGGCACCAGGTGACCCAAGCCCAAACGACGGCCCAAATCACAGAGGATCTCGAAGTCAGGGCGAGACTCGCCGGAAGGCGGGATGGCTTGCTCCAAAAGCTGATAGCGTCGCTCCGAGCAGCCGTAAACACCTTCTTTTTCCGCCCAAGCGGCAGCGGGGAGCACCACATCCGCCAGCTCCGTGGTGCGGGTGGGGTGGAAGGCTTCCGCCACCACCACGAACACGTCTTCCCGCTGGAGGGCCTTGCGGTAGCGGCCCACGTTGGGCAGGGATTGGCCAGGGTTGGTGCACATGATGTAAACGCACTTGATTTCGCCAGCTTCGATCTTTTGGAACATTTCCACGGTAGAAGGGCCCGGTTTGGGCTTGAGGGTCCCCTCAGGGACGCCCCAAAGCTTTTCCATTTCCTTGCGATGGGCTTCGTTGGCAATGAGGCGACCGTAGGGCAAGAGGTGTGAGAGGGCGCCACCGTCGCGAACGCCGCCGCAGGCGTTAGGTTGGCCGGTGAGGGAGAAGGGGGTGGAACCAGGTGTGCCGATTTTGCCGGTAATGAGGTGGAGGTTGTGCACCAGGTTGTTGGCCCAAACACCCTTGGTGCGCTGGTTTAAGCCCATGGTCCACATGGACATGGATGCTTTTCCTTTTTCCCCAAACCAGCGCGCCGCCGTGACAATGTCTTCCGCTTTGCAACCAGCAATTTCCGCGGCTTTTTCCGGGGTGTATTGGGCAAGGAAAGCCTTGTAGTCCTCGAAGCTCTTGTTGGCTTCAGTACCTTCCCCAAAGGTCACGTGGTTTTTGATGAACTCCTCGTCAATGAGGCCTTCCTGCACCAACACGTACGCCATGGCGTTGAGGATGGCCAAGTCGGTGCCGGGTTTGAAAGAAATGTGCAAATCGGCAATACGGGCGGTGGGGGTGCGGCGCGGGTCCAAAACGATGACCTTAGTCCCCGGGGCCTTTTCCTTACGGCGTACGATGCGCTGGAAAAGGATAGGGTGGCACTCCGCGGTGTTGGAACCTACCAGCAGGAACACATCGGCGTGGTCAATGTCCTCGTAGCAGCCCATGGGTTCGTCTTTGCCGTAGGTGGTGACGTAGCCCCCCACCGCCGAAGCCATGCACAGCCGGGGGTTGCCATCCACGTTGTTGGTGCGGATGCCGGCCTTGAAGAGCTTGTTGGCTACGTAGGTTTCTTCGGTCAAGCCCTGGCCGGAGCCGTAAAACGCCACAGAATCAGGCCCGTACTTTTCGATAGCCTCCTTGAACCTGGCGGCCACCAGGCTCATGGCTTCGTCCCAGGTGGCGCGAACGAGCTTGCCGTCCTTGCGGATCATGGGGTACAGGCAGCGGGTGGGCGCGGTGAGGATTTGCGGCAAAAGGAAGCCCTTCAAGCACAAAAAGCCCTGGTTGTGGTTTTCTTTGTCGCCCTTTACCGCAAAGACCTTGCCGTCCCGGACCCCAATGTAAAGCCCGCAGCCGGTGCCGCAGTACCGGCACACCGATTTAACCCACTTCTCGCCACCCGCCGCTTGCGCCGGGCGCGGCAAACCCGAGAGGGCGGCCAGCGCCGAAGCGGCAGCTGCTGATTCCAGAAACTCCCTTCGAGAAATGCTCATTGCCCACCTCCAATCTTATGGGGGTTGAGCTCATGCCCCGCATGGCAGGAAAAGCAATCCTTCCCCTTGAAAAAGGGGTTGGAAAGCGATTCCACCTTGTCCTTGTGGCAACCCACGCAGCGGGATACCGGGGCCCGCCGCATAAACTCAGGGCCAATGGTGCCGTGGCACACGAAGCACTTGACGTTCATCAGCCCATGGCGGCTCTTGTACCAGGCATCCACCAGTTCCGGGGTCACCTCGCGGTGGCAAACGTCGCAGGCTTCCTCGGTGTCCACGTCCGGGTGGACCACCTTGCTCTTCTTGGCCGGTGCTGCTCCTAGGACAAAGGGCAACAGCACCAAAAGGCCTATCAGCAGCCTTCCTTTCATAACCGCCTCCTTTACATGACCTTCAGCCCACCAAAGGTAAAGGTAAGCTGGGTCCGCAGCTCCCAAGCTTCCTTGTCGTGGCGGGCGTTGCCGTTCACCAGGTACAGCGCCGCATCACCCGGCCAGAAGTAGCCTCCCCTGAGCGTCCACACCAGGTTGTCCATCACCGTCCAGTCGAGCTTGAAGTCAATTTCCTTGCCCAGGTCGCGGGAAGAGGCCGCACCAAACTCGCCGGGATCAATGGCGTTGTTGCCGTTGGCATCGGCCCAGGGGTGCAGGGCTTCGGTGGCGCGGATGTAGGTGCCAGAGAGGAAAAGCTTGAGGTCTTGGCGCAGCGGGAAGGTAGCGTTGAGCTGCAGGAGCGTGGTGTTTTCAAATTCCCTGTAGCCACGGGAGGCGGGAGAACCCAGGCCCTGGGGGGTAATGCCTTCCTCATCGGGCATGATGGAATCTTCCCAAATTTCCGTTACGTAGAAGAAGCCGTTGGTGCGGATCTTGTTGATGTTGCCCTTGCCGGACATGGGATCGTCGTCACCGGAACCCATGCCAAACACCGCCCCCAGCGTGGTCTTGCCCACCGGCAGCTTGGCATCCAGGTAGAGGTTGTAGCCCTCCAGATCGCCGTTGTTCACATCCAAAAGCTGGTTGGGCCCGGAGTTGGTGTTGCGCACCTTGTCTTTGCCCCAGAGGTAGTCCACCTCGCCTTTGAGGCTCAGGTTCCCCACCTTTCCGTTGAACGCCAAGCCCGCCACTTGCGCGGTGGTGATGTTGGGGCGGAAGCGAGCGTTGAAGTACTGCAGCTCGTTGGGGAGGTACGTGGTGTTGTCGCGATAACCGCGATCGGTGTAGTACGCCAGGTAGGGCTGGAGGTCAAAGTTGCCCACTTTACCTGCAAAGTTCACGTAAAAGAGATCGGCGTCTTTGCCGTTGGTGGCGCCCACAGCGTTGTCGGTGAGGCTATCGGCACCTTCGTACATCTTGGTCCAGTTAAGGGTGGCAGCCCAGTTCCCCAGCTTTTTCGACACCTGCACGCTGTCGCCGTCCTGATCCAACACCAGCAGGTTACCCAGGGCGTTTTTCATGCGACCGATGCGGAAGGTGGTGTTCCCGAGCTTAGCCGCGTTGAATTCGACGTAAGCCCAGTCCACGTGCACCGTGGAGTTGGTGTCCTTGTTGTTGTAGAGGTTGGAAAATCCCGGACGGAAGTTATCCCGGTACTGGTCGTCAATGCCCCAGATACCCTGGGCGTAGTCCACCCGCATCACCGCTTTCACGTTGGGGCCGTAAGCCAGCTCGCTTTGCAAGCGCAAGAGCTGAATGGCGTAATCGTCGTGGTCGGTGACCAGGCCAGATGGACGGGCACCGAAGAAGAAGTTGTTCTGGGTGTACCCGTTGAACTCGTAAAACCCCGACAAACTCAAGGAAAGCTTGGGCTTTTCCGGGGAAGCTTGGGCTTGTGGGTTTTGCGCCCAGGCAAAGCCCACGACCACCATGACCATCACAATAACCATCCACCGTTTCATCACCGTCTCCTCCTTTCTTTGGCCTTGTTTTCACAAGGCCGGGGGGTTAAAGGGGGCCCCCGGAGGGGCCCCGCCGTTTACTGCACCCGTTGTTGGTACCTCTTTTGGTAGAAGTCCAGCATCTGCTGAATTTGCTCCTTGGTAAGCCCCTGCCGCCAGGCATGCTCGGGGAGCTGGTTGATGCCAGCGGTGACCCCAGGCAAGAGGTGCTCCGCTTCCGGTAAGAACTTGGTGTAGAAGTGCTTGGCCACCTCGTAGAAGCCATGCCACTGGGTGAAGTCGGGCCCCATCATGGAAGCACCGTGGCGGGCGCGACGGCCTTCGTGGTGCCACAGCTCGTAGAAGGTCCACTCGATGGGATCGTCAAAAGGCGTAGGCGTAACCTTGCCGGCGGCCTTGAGCTTTTCCATGATGTCGTTGGCGGGCTTGGCGAACTTGTTGTTCCAGAGCTCCACGGCGTCATCAAACATCACGAAGTAGTTGTCCACCCAGTTCTTGCCGTGGCATTCCAGGCAAACCTTCTTCATGCGATCACGCTTTTCCTGCCAGTTTTCCAGTCGCTTGGAGAAAAGCGGCCGCAAGGTCCAGGAAATGCGGGCGCCCACGTCGTGGGTGCCTTTCATGGTGGGTGTGGCGCCCATATGGCAGGTGGCGCAGGTGGGTGCGGCGGTGTAGGTCTTGCCCACGATCCACTCGTCGGCATCCAAACGCATCTTGTCGCGCCAGGCGGCAAACATGATCCCGTGTTTGGACTCCTCGTAAATCTCGATTTGCGGGTGGTCGGGGCCCATGTGGCAACGACCGCAGGTGCGGGGTTCGCGCGCCTGCTGTTTGGAGAACATATGCCTGGTGTGGCATGCCGTGCAGGTGCCCAGGGAACCATCGGGGTTCACCCGGCCAATGCCGGTGTTGGGCCAGGACCCGGGTAAGGGAAGACCGTCGGTTTTGGGATCACCGGTGCGCTGGATTTGCACCGTGGAACCGTGGCACTGCTTGCACCCCAGGTTGGCCGCCGGTGTTCCTTCAGCAATTTCACCCAGGATGTTGTCGAGAGAACCGATAAACTGCGCCGCCTTGGCGTGGTGGGACTCGGTGAACTCCTTGAACTGCTGCTCGTGGCAGGACTTGCAATCCAGAGGCGACGGGACCGTAGCAATCTTGTAGCCCTCGTGCAGCCACAGGTCTTTGTCACCGTCCTTGGCCTCATGGCAGGCCATGCAGCCAATACCCTTCTGCGCGTGGCGGGACTGCTCCCACTGCCGGCTCCAGTCCACCGCCACGTGCTTCTCGTCATGGCAGGTAATGCACGCCTTGGTGGCCTCATCGGCGTACGCCGCGGCGGCTTTTTCCGGCTTGGCCCGCTCCTTTTCGATAAGCCCAACGATGATTACGGCAGCCGTAAAGGCCACGGCAAATATCGCGACGATGATCTTCTTGAACTGAAGGCTCATAAACCCTCCCCTCGTGTTAGTGCGTGGCTAATGCTTCCCAAAGCAAGAAAGTCACCAACAGCAAAGCCGCCACCGCGCCAACGGCAGTTCCCAATTCACTGCGCGGTTTGACCCTGCGGATCCAGCCGTCAATAAAAGGCCACAGCACGAAGGCCAAGCCGCCAACCAGCAGGCCACCCATGGCCAGCCACAGTGGCACCAGCTTCAACCAGCGAAACACCGGGTAGAAGTACCACTCGGGCTTGATGTGGAGCGGGGTCTCGTCGGGGTTGGCCGGTGGCCCCAAGTGGGCTGGAAAGACAATAGCTAGCATGGTCAGGAGCGTCAACAGGAACATCCCCACCAGAAGCTCGGTGGTCACGTGATCGGGGAAAAAGGCAAAGAAACGGTTGGGATCGAAGCGCCTCTTGCCTTCCCGGTCTTCTTCCACGGTCAATGGGGTTTGCTGCACCTCCTCCGGGGCTTCCAGCTCCATAACGCCGTGCACCCGCAAGAGGAAAATGTGCATGCCCAGGAGAATCACCATCAGCGTGGGCATCGCCCCCACGTGAAACACGAAAAACCGCGTGAGGGTGGTGGGGTTGACGGCTTCGCCGCCACGAAGAAGTCTGGCGATCCACGGACCGATGACCGGGAACTGCTCCGCCACGTTGGTGCCCACGGTGGCTGCCCAGTAGGAGAGCTGGTCATAAACCAGGGCATAGCCGGTAAAGGCAAAACCCAGCGTGGTAAACAGCAAACCCGTGCCCACCACCCAATTGAGCTCTCGCGGCTTGCGGTAAGCTCCGGTGAAAAACACACGAATCATGTGCAGGCCCACCGCCAGCACCATGAGATTGGCGGCCCAGTGATGCACCGAGCGGATCCACCAGCCAAAGGGGATTTCCTCGGTAATCATGCGCACCGAGTTGTAAGCGTCTTCGGGGGACGGGCGGTAGTAAAAGGTCAAAAGGATGCCGGTCACCACCTGTACGGCCAGCAGCATGAGGGGCGTTCCACCCAGGCAGTACCACCAGTTCTTCATGTGGTGGGGGATGGGCTCCTTGGAAAGCTCCTCAAAAACCTCGATGTTGACCGGGACCCTCTCCCGCAAAAAGCGTAGCCACTTCGGGATTTCCGGACGGCTTGCCATGCCCTACCCCTCCTTTACCGGAACCGTCACGTACACGTCATTGCCGCTGACTCGCACCGCGAACGAAGGCAAGGGAGTGGGAGGAGGACCGGCGAGCACCTTGCCCTCTGTGTCAAACCGCCCCAGATGGCACGGACACAAGAAGTTCCCCGCCACCTGATCCCACTGGATGTGGCACCCCAGGTGCGTGCAAATGGAGGAAAAGACCCTGACGTCCCCGGAGGGCAGGCGTGCGGCAATTAGGTCGTTGCCCAACACCCCCTTGAACTCCCGGCCGCTGCCTACCGGCAAATCCGAAAGGCGCGTGAGGAGCACCTCGGTGGTGCGTTGGCTCTTGGGTGGCACCAGGTACCGCAGCACGTGCCGCGCTGCCCAGGCAAAACCGGGGATTACCGAAAGGCCCAAAATGAGGTTGACCAAAAACTCCCGGCGGTTGCTCTCGGCCATACCACCTCCCCGGGGAAGGCAGAGCAAGTTGCGTGCCAACTGCAGACGCAAAAGCTTTGTCAAGCTATGGCAAGACTTTAGCCGATTTTCAAAAGGACGACCGACGCCCGAGATTCGGCATTACATTGCCGAGGATTTTGTAACTCATAGTAACTAGTTGGAGGTCAGTGGGTTAGCGACAGCAAGCAGCGGCAAAACCGTGCCGGGTTCCACTCTAAGGCCGGGTTTTGGCCTACTCGCTTTTCTCCTGATGTAAGCCGTGCTTCCTCAAGAGGTTGTAAAGGTGCCTGGGGGAGATCCCCGAGCGGCGGGAAAGCTCGGCCAGGTTACCCTGGACCATCTGCAGCGCCTGGCGCAGGTACTCCTTTTCAAAAGCCGCCAGTACCCGCTCTTTTTCCTCATAAAACGGATGGAGAAGCCCCCCACCTCCGGCGGGGACCCGCAACACACCATCGGAGGACAACACCACCAGCCGCTCCAGGGTGTTTTCCAGCTCCCGCACGTTGCCCGGCCAGTCCTGGGCCGAAAGCCACGCGTAAAGCTCCGGCTGGACATCGCGGATGGGCTTGCCATGGCGGGCAGCAATGCGGGGCAGGAGGTACTGCACCAGGGGTTCAATGTCCTCCCGCCTTTCCCGCAGCGGGGGAAGGTGGATGGGCACCACGTTGAGGCGGAAGTAAAGGTCAGGGCGAAACCTGCCCTCTTTGACCAGAGCCTCAAGGTCCCGATTGGTGGCCGCCACCAGGCGCACATCCACCGCCACCGGCCGATCGGAACCCAGCGGCGTAACTTCCTTCTCTTCTAAGGCCCGCAACAGCTTGGGTTGCAGCGAAAGGGGAAGCTCCCCCACCTCATCCAAAAACAGCGTTCCCCCGGAGGCGGCCACAAACTTCCCCTCCCGCCGCGCCTCGGCGCCTGTGAAGGCTCCCTTCACGTAGCCGAAAAGCTCCGCTTCCAGCAGGGTTTCGGGAATGGCCGCGCAGTTGACGGCCACAAAACGGCCCCGGGCACGGCGAGAGGCGCGATGGATGGCCCGGGCCACCAGCTCCTTCCCGGTGCCGGTTTCCCCCAGGATGAGCACCGTGACCTCCGTGGGTGCGATGTCGGCGATGAGCTGGCGCACCTGCGCCAAAGCCTGGGAGCGACCCACCAGCTCTTCGGTGACGCTGGCAAGCCGCGCCTGGCGGCTTTCCTCCCGCAGCCTCTTGAGCTCCACCGCCCGGCGGAGGACCAAGGCCAGCTCCTCGAAATCCAAGGGCTTGGGGAGGTAGGAGTAGGCCCCCAGCTTAAGCGCCTCCACCGCCAGCTTCTCGCTTCCGTGGCCGGTGATGAGCACCACCGGCACATCGGGAGCTCGGCGGATCACGTACCGCAAAAGCTCAAGCCCGGAAAGCCCGGGCAGCAGGTAGTCGGCCAGCACCACGTCCGGGTGCACTTCGTCAAAGCGGCGCAGGGCGGAGGAGGCATCTTCGCACGCCACCACCTCAAAACCGGCCCGTTCCAAAGCCAACTGCGTGACCCGCACGGCAGCGGGCTCGTCTTCCACCAGGAAAACCCGGCCTTGGTGGCTCATCGGGTGGCCAACCGCCCGGTGACCAGCGCCCCGCCTTCGGGGTGGTTTGCCACCTGCAGGTCCCCACCGTGCAGCACGCAAACCTCCCGCATGATCGTGAGGCCCAAACCCAGCCCATCCGGACGGGTGGAAACGAAAGGCTCAAAGAGACGGTCCAAAACCTCCTGGGGGAAGCCCGGCCCAAAGTCCCGCACCGTCACCGAAAGCCACTCCCCCTCCGGTTCCGTGGCTACCCCGAGGGAAAGCACAACCGTGGGGCTGTGGTGGAGGGCGTTGGCCAGGGCGTTGTCGAGGAAGCGCACCAGAAGGTCGGGGTCCAAACGCGCCTGCAGTTCCTCGGCCAGGGGAATCAGCTCCACCCGCTCCCGCACCTCCGGCGGTTGCTTGCCAAGGTACTCGCTGAAGAGCTCGTTGACCGCCACTTGCCCAAAACGGGGTTTGAGGGGGCGGGTCAACTCCCGCAGTTGCGCCAGAAGATCCTCCACCCGCCGCACCTGATCCTCAACGAGCCCTACCATTTCCCGAGCCACCGAATCGCTCACCAGCTCCTTGAGGTTGTGGGCCGCGCCGGCGATGATGTTTAAGGGGTTTTTGATGTCGTGGGCCAGCCGGGCCGCCATGCTCCCCAGCCCTGCCATGCGCTCGTGGTGCAAAAGTTGTTGCTGTAAAAGCTTGTGCCGGGAAATGTCGTGGGCCAGCCAAACCACCCCGCGGAAGCGGCCGTCCTCGCCGGTAATGCGCTGGTAAAGCACCTCCCACTTACCACCCCGTTCCACCACTAGCGGGTGGTCACGGTCAGCGGGAGCGTGGCGGAAACGCTCCAAAAGCCTGTCCAAAGCCGGCAAAGCGCGGGGGGGATGGCACTCGGCCACCGGGTGACCCACCCGCTCGCCCACCCCGCGGATGGCATCCGCCAGGGGATTGCAAAAGGCAATGCGCCCGTCCTCGCTCACCACGATAAGACCCGCGGGAAGGCAACGCACCGCGTCGTAAAGGAGCTGAAGTGCTTCCTCGTCCACCGGCACCACCGCGTCGTTCTTCCTCATCAAGCCCATCTTAGACATCAGACACGCGGCGGGCAAACCCCTTTAAACGCCTCCCGCGGCAGCCCTTAAGCTCTTCCGGGCCAGAGCATCCGCCAGCCGCAACGGCTCGGGGAAACGGTAAACGCTTGCCGCGTGCACCAGGCCCACCGCTTCCTCTAACGTCAACCCGTGTCCCACCGAAACCACCAACGGCTTTACTCCAGCCCTCGTGCGGAGAAAGGCCCCCACTCGCTTTCCCTGCCACCACACCGGGCTCCAGCTCCCCTTTTCTTCCCCCGGCTCGCCCCCGCGGCCGCAGAGAAGCGAGCCCGCACAGCCCACTGTGGGGCGTCCCAAAAGCACCCCCACCACCGAAGCCAAACCCGCACCCAATGGGTGGGCCATCCCGTGCCCATGGAGTAACGCAACCCAACCATCCAAGGGCACCCTAGAAAGAAGCGGGAGGACCAACGGCGCTTCCCGCAGGAAGAAAAGCCCCGGCCGGTACTCGGCGGCCACAGGGCCCTCCCGGGTCTCTTCCCAAACCACCTTGCCTTCCCGAAGGTCCCAAACTACCACCGCCGCCACCGCCTGCCTTTCCCCGTACGCCACATCCGCCCCTACCAGCAAGCTCGGCACAAATGGCAGCGGCACCTCCCGAACTCGCTGGGCCACGCTGCGAAGAAACGCTTCAGCTTCCCCTCTCGCCATGGTGCCGGCCAAAATTTCCTCACCACAAGTACCCCACCGGAGGTGTGACATGGCTCTCACTTGCAGTTGCGCTGTGTCATGCTAGCATAGGCACGAAGGGAGGGTTTGCGATGAAAGGTTCCCACCGTCACCTTTGGCTTTGGGCCGTAACGATCCTGGCTGCTGTGGCCGTGGCCGCCGTGCAGGTCCCGGAGACCGTAACTTTGGACAAGGCCAAGAACAAGCAAGCTCCGGTGGTCATGCCGCACAAGGTCCACGCCGACAAATACGCCTGCGACACCTGCCACCACACCCAAAAGGGCCTGACTGCGGAAGCCACCGAGGTGAAGCCGTGCGCTTCGTGCCACCTGGACCCGGAAAAGCCGGAAACCCCGTCCATGCGCGAAATGAGCCTCAGCAAGAACCCGTTCCACAAGCTGTGCATTGACTGCCACAAGAAAGAAGCCAAAGGCCCCACCAAGTGCGCCGAGTGCCACAAGAAGTAACAAGGAAGGAAAGCGAAAAAAGCGGGCCGGGCTGCGGCCCGCTTTTTTTGTTGCCAACAAAAACGCCACCTGCTACCCTCAAGCTTGGGATGAAAAAGCCGTTGCCCCCACCAAAGCCTCAACCCCCGGCTGACAGTTCCCGTGTTTGCCCCAACTGCGGCTTCCTGTTGCAATACCGCTCCTGCAAGCTGCTTTGTCCCAACCGCCAGTGCGGCTTCTTCATTTCCTGCTCGGACCTGCCTTGAACCACCCGCCGGCCGCCGGCTCCCGCTTCTTCCGAACCCGCCAGCGCCTCAAGCGGGCCCTCCGGGCCCTGGCCTTGGCGCTGGGTCGTCGCCCCCCGTTTGTGGTTTTTGACCCCAGCTACCGGGAGCAGCTGCGAGGCGCGCCCCTGGATCCCCTGCGGGGAGAAAAGATCCTGGCCTTTTTGAGCATGGAGCACCTGCTGGCCGGCGAACAGCTCACCCGCCCGCTGCCGGCAGCCATGAAGAACCTGCTCCTGGCCCACGATCCCGCGTACCTGGAGTCCATCCAGCAAAACGAGGTGCTCACCCAAATCCTGGGGACTCCGGTGGCTCCAGGGCAAGAGGAAGCCATCCTGCAGCTCCAACGCCTCATGGTTGGCGGCACCATTCAAGCCACCCGCCTGGTCATGGCGGGAGCCCCCTTTGCGGTGCATCTGGGAGGGGGGTTCCACCACGCCGGTCGTAACCGCGGCGCCGGTTTTTGCGTTCTCAACGATGTGGCGGTGGCCATCCTGCGCTTGCGCCAGCGGGGTTTTACCGGCAACGTTTTGGTGGTGGACCTGGACCTCCACGACGGCAACGGCACCCGCGAGATCTTTGCCCATGACCCCACGGTGTTCACGCTCTCCATTCACAACCGCCACTGGGGCGAGACTGAAGCACAAGCCTCCCTTTCGGTAGCCCTGGGGGATGGGGTCAGCGATGAGGCCTATTTGCAGGCGGTAGAGGACGCCTTGAACAAGGTTTTGTCCACCTTTTCCCCCAGCCTTGCCTTTTTCCTCGCCGGTGCCGACGTAGCCGCCGACGATCCGCTGGGAAACTGGAACGTGAGCCCACAAGGGGTCTTGCAGCGCGACCGCCTGGTGCTTTCCCGGCTGCGGGAGCTTGGGGTCCCGGTGGTGATGGTGCTGGCGGGTGGGTACGGTGATCGCGCCTGGCGCTATCCCGCCCGCACCCTGGCCTGGTACCTCACGGGCGAGCCTCTGGAGCCACCCTCCGACGAGGTGGTGGCTCTCGCCCGCATGCGGCAAATGGCCCACATTTTCGGAGAAGCAGCGGAAGACGAAGCCGACTGGGGGCTTACGGAGGAGGACCTGTTCGGCGCCCTTCCGAGCCTGCCGGTGCAAACCCGGTTTTTGGGGAGCTTTTCGCCAGTACGGGTGGAGCTCATGCTCGAGCGCATGGGCTTGCTCCAGCAAATCCGCGCCAAGGGCTTCCCCTGCCCCACCGTGACCCTGGAGCTTGACCACCCCCTGGGCCACACCCTGCGCATCTTTGGCGATCCGCAAAAGAGCGAGCTGCTCTTGGAGCTGCGCCTGGCCCGCTCCTCCCGGGTGTTACCGGGCTTTGAGGTGCTCTCGGTGGAGTGGCTCCTGCTGCAAAACCCCCGTGCCCAGTTCACCCCCGAACGCCCCCGTCTCCCGGGGCAGCAGCACCCCGGACTGGGGCTTCTCGCCGACGTCTTCGCCTGGCTGGTGGTGCTGTGCGAGGAGCTGGCCTTGGACGGGCTTGCCTTCCGCCCCTCCCACTACCACCTGGCGGCCTTGGCCCGTCGCCACGCCACTTTCCTTTACCCCGAGCACGCTGCGCTGTTTTCCGCAGTAAGCGAGCTTTTGGCCCCCTTTTCGTTGCCCGAGGCTTCCCACCTGGTGCACGAAGGGCACGTGGTTCACCGAGAAACCGGACAGCCTGTGGTTTGGGAGGCCTTCCCCATGGTGGTTCCGGTCTCCCAGCGCCTGCGGGAGCAGGTCGAAGGGGAAAGCTACCAGCGCCAGGCTCAGGCCGCCAAGGCCGCTCTCCGCCTGGCCTTGAGATCAGAACCTCGCTAAAACCGTTCGGCCCCCGGAAAGGGGTTGGCGGCCACAAACTCCCGGAAACGACGCTCCCGCTCGCTCACATCGGCAGCCTCACCCCAACCCGCCATATGGCCGCTGGCAATCTCGCTCAGGGCCTGCAGGTGATCCGGCCGATCGTTGAGGGCGGGGATGTAGCGAAAGCGACCGCCGCCAGCGTGGAGGAAGGCCTCCCGGTTGGTCATGGCGATTTCCTCCAGGGTCTCCAGGCAATCGGCGGCAAAGCCCGGACAGAGCACGTCCAGGCTGGAAAGGCCCTGTCGCCCCCATTGGCTGACCAACTCGATGGTGGCAGGCTCCAGCCAGGGGTCCCGGCCAAACTTGGACTGAAACGCCACCTCCCAACGGTCCCTGGGAAGCTCCAGCTCCTCGGCCACCAAGCGGGCCGTCTTTTGACAGTGGCAGAAGTAGGGATCGCCGGCTAAAAAAGCGGCCAGCGGGATGCCGTGAAAGGAAAACAGTAGCTTCTCTCCGGGTGCTTCCCGCTGCCAGCTTTCCCGTACCGAATTGGCCAGAGCCTTAACGTACGCCGGGTGATCGTGGTAGGAGGCCACCACCCTCACTTCCGGCACCCACCGCCAGCGCGCGAGCTCCCGGAAGGCCACCTCCAGGCTGGAACCGGTGGTGGCCGAGGCGTACTGCGGGTACAGGGGAAAAAGCAGCACCCGGCGGCACCCCAAAGAGGAAAGCTCCCGCAGGCCCTGGCGGATGGAGGGGTTGCCGTACCTCATGGCCAGGCGCACCCAAACCTGGGGGCCCCAGCGCTCCCGCAGGAGGGCTTGAAGCCCCTGGGCTTGCCTGCGGCCAATGACCAGCAGGGGGGAACCCTCCTCCCACCAAATGCGGCGGTAAAGCGCCGCCGAGCGACGGGGGCGGGTGGTCAAAACGAAGAGGTGGAGGATCGGCCACCACCTCCAGCGGGGCAGCTCCACCACCCGACGATCGGAAAGGAACTCCCGGAGGTAACGACGGAGGGCCGAAGGGGTGGGAGCCTCGGGGGTACCCAGGTTGATGAGGAGCACACCGAGCCCTTCAGGCTGGCTATGGGTAAAACCCCCAGGGCCGTTACTCAAGGCCCCTCCTCTAGGTCCCGACGGAACCGCCGCAGCCGCATACCCTCCCACACAAAGCCAAACACCAGGCCCAAAAGCCCCAGCGCAGCCACCGCCCCAAAGTGCCAGAGCAACACGTGGCGGAGGTCAGAAACCGGGCAAATCAAATGCTGCACCGCATCGGCCATCACCCCCGAGCCTACCCCGCCCAAAAGCCCGGCCCGCGGGGGCGAGAGCGGGTACGCCCGCACCACCAGAAAAAGCGTCAACAGCAGCGCGGGAATTCCCAAAAGCGTTTCGGAAGCAAAGCAGGCCATGTGGTCCATGGCGCCGCTGGCCGGACAGGGGCAGCGGGCATGGGTAAAAAGCGCCACCCCCAGCTGCAACACCCAGGCCCCCAAAAGCGCAGAAACGAGCGTCCCCCGGGGGGCCCCCAGAGCAGGGATGCCCTCCCGCAGCGCCAGAAACACCAGGGCAAGCCCCGCCACCGCTTCGGCACCGGTAGCGCCCCAAAGCAGCCAAAACCCCAGGTCCGGGGCGTTGAAGCGCAACCCCACCAAAGCGGGCACCGCCACCAACGCCGCACACGTCCAAAGCACGATCAGCAACAGGCGCACCGATGGCGCAGCCACCGGCTTCACCGGGCGCAGGTCCTGCGCCACTTTGGTGCGGAGCTTCTCCGGAAGCTGCTGGCTCATCCCCCCTCCCCGCGAACGACCCGCCGTAGCTGTTCCATGGCCCGATGGGCTCGCACCTTGGCCGCTCCTTCCGAAAGCCCCAGCACCTCGCCCACCTCCTTGAAGCTTAAGCCCGCCACATGGTGGAGCATCAGCACCTCCCGGGTCTTTTCCGGCAGCCCCGAGAGCAAGTGACGGAGGTCCTTTTGCCCTTCCCAGGCGGTTACCTCGGAGGCCACCGGCAGCTCCGGTAGCGCCTCGTCGGCTAGCTGCTCGTGGGCTTGCCGGCGACGGCGGGCCCGCTCGCTCATCAAGAAAACGTTGCGGGCAATGGCGTAAACCCAGGGGCGCACCGGCTTGCCCGGCAAATAGGTATGCCGCGCCCGATGGATCTGCAGGAACGTTTCCTGCAAGAGGTCCTCGGCCCGGTGGTGGTCCCGCACCAGGTTACGGAGGTAGCCCCCCACTTCGCCGGCCAGGCAACTGTAGAGCTTCTCAAAGGCCTCCAGCTGGCCTTGCTGGTAGGCCTCCATGAGCGCTTCCAGCTCCTGGTCCGTAGGGCCCTTCACCTGCACCCGGGAAGTGTAACCCGCAATCCAGGCGGAAAATGCCAGCCGCCCTCGGCGAAGGCCAGAAGGATGGTGTAGAATACCTACCCCGCCCGTGGGGCGGAATGAGGGAAAGCCCATGACGCAACAGGATCACCAAGAACAAAACGGAAGCTTCCTCGAGGCCTTGGCGGAGAGCTTTTCCAGCGAGGAACTGCAGGTCGGCCAACTGGTTTCGGGGCAAATTGTGGCGGTTTCCGGCGATGTGGCTCTCATTGCCGTGGGTGGCAAGACCGAGGCCCTCATGGACCGGGCGGAGTTGGGCGAGCTGCGCCCCGGCGACAACCTTGAGGCCATCGTGGTGGCCACCGCCCCCGAGCTCAGGGTTTCTCACCGCCTGGCCATTGAACGGCGGGAGCGGGAAGCGCTCAAAGGACCCTTTGCCAACCGCATCCCGGTGCAGGGCAAGGTCACCGGCCGCAACAAGGGCGGCTATGACGTTTCCATTGCCGGCATCCGCGCCTTTTGCCCTTACTCGCAAATGGAGCTGGGCTATCCCAAAAACGTGGACGCCTATTTGGGCAAGAACTTCATGTTCTTGATCACCGAAATGGCCGATGACCTCTCCACCATGGTGGTCTCCCGGGCGGCCGTACTTTTGGAAGAAAAGGAAGAAGCCAAGCGCCAGGCTTGGGAGAAGATCCAGGTGGGGGCGGTTCTCGAGGGCACCGTCAAAACCATCCGCGACTTTGGGGTGTTCGTGGACTTGGGTGGCGTGGATGGCATGATTCACCTCACCGAGCTTTCCCACAAGCAGCCGGTAAAGCCTTCCCAGGTGGTCAAGGTGGGGGAAAAGATCCAGGTCAAGGTCATCGAGGCCGATCGCGAAAAGGAGAGGATTGCCCTGTCCCTCAAGGCCCTTCAACCGGATCCCTGGGAGCAGGTGGCCGGCCGTTACCAGGTGGGCGGCGAGTTTAGCGGCCGGGTGGCCCGCAAGACCGAGTTTGGCGTGTTCGTGGAGCTCCCTGAGGGGGTGGATGGGCTTTTGCACGTAACCCAGCTGCCGCCGGGGATGAGCTTGGACGACCCCTCCTTGGCTGTGGGGCAAGAAATCAAAGGCTTTGTGCGGGAAGTGGATGTGGAGCGCCGGCGTATTGGCTTGAGCTTGCGTCCGGTGGCCACCTCCGACCCCTGGGCCGACGCCCGGGAGCGCTACCCCGAGGGAACCCTGGTGGAAGGCACCGTGGACCGCATTGCGCCCTTCGGGGTGTTCGTGGAGCTGGAGCCCGGCCTGGAAGCCCTCATCCCCGCTTCCGAAAGCGACGTCCCCAAGGGCAAGTCGCTGGCCGAGACCTTCCTCCCGGGTACGCGGGTAGCCGCGGTGGTGCTAAGCGTGGACCCCTCCCAGCGGCGGCTTTCGCTTTCGGTCAAGAAGGCCAAGGAAAAGAAAGCCTCCAAGGAGTTCCGGCAGTGGGCGGAGGAAAAGAAGGCCAAGCCCGAGCCGCAGGTCACCGCCTTCGGCATGGCCCTGCTTAAGGCCTTGAAGGAGCGGGAAGCTCGCTAGAAGCTTTGGCCGGCAGCTCCACCGTCACCCGGGTTCCCTCCCCCAGCTTGGAAGCCAGGTGCACCCGGCCCCCAAGGCGGGCCACCAGGTGCTTGACGATGGCAAGCCCCAGCCCAGAGCCGGTGGCTTCGGCTTCCCCCCGGCGAACCCGGTAAAACCTCTGGAACACCAAGGGGATTTCGCTTTCCGGAATGCCTAAACCGGTGTCCTCCACCACCAGCTGGGCCCCTTCCTGGTGGGGGGCAACCCGGACGGTGGCGGACCCCCCTGGGCGGTTGTAGCGGATGGCGTTGTCCACCAGGTTGGAGACCACCTGGGCCAAGCGCAGGCGGTCGGTGGTGATCGTCACCGGCTCCCCTCCCACCGCCAGGCTCACCCCCCGGGCCTGGGCGTGCGGGGCAAAGTCCGCCGCCACCTCCCGGGCCAGGGCCAAAAGCTCCACCGGCGCCAGCTCCAGCTGCAGGCGGCCGGTTTCGATGCGCACCAGCTCTTCCAGGTCGGCGGCAAAGCGGGAGAGCCGCTTCACCTGGCGGCCCAGCATGTCGGCAAGCTCCGGAGCGACCCCCCGGTCCTTCAGCTCCTCCAGCACGCCGCCCAAAACCGTCACCGGCGTGCGCAGCTCGTGGGCGAGGTCCGCCACGAAGGCCCGCCGCGCCGCTTCAAACCGGGCTTGCGGCGAAATGTCCCGCACCAAAAGCCCCAGGGCCAGCACCGGGTGCTGCAGGGAGGTGAGCGTCACCGCCAGGGTTCGCCCCTGGTGGGTGACCTCGCCGTGCCGGCTTTCCGCTCCCGCCAGGCCCTCGCCCACCAGCGCCAAAAGCTGAGGGTTTTGGCAGTGCTCCCAAAGGGGCTCGCCTTCGGGGAGCTTGCCCAAAAGCTCCAGGGCAGCGGGGTTGGCAAAGCGCACCACCTGCTCCCGGTCCAAAAGCACCACCCCTTCCACCACCCGGGAAAGAGCTTGGCGGCACGCCTCCAGCTCCCGGGTGGCCTCTTCTTTGAGCTTGCGAAAACGACGGTCGGCTTCGTAGGCCACCGCTGGGGTTTCGGCGCTGGCGGGGAGCTCACACCAAGGGGCGAGGTGCTGGTAAATCTCCCGCTGCCAGGAGGCCAAGAGCCGCTGGGCCAACCACCCCACCCCTGCTGAAGCCGCGGCCAAGGGAAGAAGCCACAACCACGGAAAGGAAGGCGCGCCTTCTTCCTCCGCCACCCGAACCACCCAGGCCTGACCCTGCTCCTCCGTCCGTAAAGCCAGGTACCACGTGAAAACGCCAGTGGTCGCGGAACGGCGGTGGGCGGAACCCTCCCCCAGCTCCAGCGCCCGGCGCACCTCCGGACGCTGCCCGTGGTTTTCCAAAAGCGGGAGGTGGGCGTAAGGCACCCGGGAGTCGGCCACCACCGTGCCGTCGGCGGCCACCAGCGTCACCCGCAGCCCCATGAGCGCCCCCAGCTCCCCCGCCCGCCGGTGGCGGGTTTCCGGTGGCACACGCAAAAGCTCCGGCAGCTGCGCCACCAGCTGCCGGGCCGCGCTGCGAAGATGAGCTTCCTTTTCCCTGCGGTGCGCCCTCTCCCATTGGGAAGAAGCGCCAAACAGCACCACAAGGCCCACGCCAAAGGCCAAAACCGCCACGGAAAGGGCCAGCCGGAAGCGAAAGCTCACGGCCACCCTCGGAAACGGTAGCCCACGCCCAGCACCGTTTCGATGACCTCATCCCCCAGCTTTTTCCGCAAGGTGCGGATGTGGGCGTCCACGGTGCGGGCATCCACCGAGGAGGCCAACCCCCAAACCGCATCCAGGATGTGCTCCCGGCTGGCCACCCTCCCCTTCAAGTTGATGAGGTACCAGAGAAGCGAAAACTCCCGGCGGGTGAGGTGCACCGGCTGGCCGTCCAAGAGCACCTGGAAGCTGCCGGCATCCACCGCCAAGCGCCGATCCTGGTAGCGCTCCTCGGCGGTCCCCCGCTCCCAGCCCACCCGCCGCAAGAGGGCCTTCACCCGCGCCTCCAGCTCCGCCAAGGAAAAGGGCTTCACCAGGTAGTCATCGGCCCCCAAGGACAGGCCCGTCACCCGATCCGCCTCCCCGGAGCGGGCGGTGAGCATGAGGATGGGCAAGGTGCGGGTGGTGTCCCAACTGCGCAGCTCCCGGCAGAGGGTGAGGCCGTCGGTGTCGGGCAGGGCCAAATCCAGGATCACCACATCGGGAAGCTCCTCCTCAAAGGCCTGCAGGAACTCGCTGCCGCGGGCAAAAACCCGCACCGAAAACTCCCCGCTTTTTTCCAGGCGGGAGCGCACCAGCTGGGCAATGTCCGGGTCGTCTTCCACCAGGAAAACCCTTTTGCTCACGAAACCCTCCCCAAGAGGTACGCCTCGGTTTCCGGGCGTTGGGGGTTGGTGAAGAGATCCACGGTGCGGTTGAACTCGATAAGCTCCCCGCGCAGGAAAAACGCGGTACGGTCCGCCACCCGGCTGGCCTGGGCCAGGTTGTGGGTCACGATCACCACCGTCATTTGGCGCCCCAGCTCCATCACCAACTCCTCCACCTTGGCGGTGGCCACCGGATCCAAGGCGGAGGCCGGCTCATCGAAGAGCATGACCTCGGGTTTCACCGCCAGGGCCCGGGCCAGGCAGAGGCGCTGCTGTTGCCCCCCGGAAAGCCTCATGGCCGGGGTGTGCAGGCGGTCCTTCACCTCGTCCCAAAGCGCTGCTGCCCGCAGAGCCTGCTCCACCTCCAGCTCCAGCTCCGCGCGGGTGAGCTTGAAGTGCAGCTTTAGGCCGTAGGCCACGTTGTTGAAGATGGAAGTGGGAAAAGGGTTGGAGCGCTGGAACACCATCCCCACCCGCCGGCGTATGAGCACCGGGTCCTGGGAGTCGCCGTAGAGGTCCTCCCCATCCAGGAGCACCCGGCCGCTTAAGGAAAAGCCAGGAACCACATCGTTCATGCGGTTGAGGCAGCGCAGGATCGTGGATTTGCCGCACCCGGAAGGGCCAATAAACGCCGTTACCCCGGAAGCGGGAATGTCCAGGCTGACCCCCCGCACCACCACCTTCCCGCTGTAGGCACAGGTGAGGTTTTGCAGCGAAAAGCGCACCGCCTCAGGCACCGGCCCCCTCACCTCCATGAACGTGGCGGATGTCCTGCCCCTCCACCAGGTACACCACTTGCTCGGCAATGTTGGTGGCTTGGTCGGCAATGCGCTCCAAGGAACGGGTGATCAGGATCAAAGCCAGGGCACGGGGGATGGTTTGCGGATCCCCCAGCATGTAAGTTAAAAGCTCGCGGAAAACCTCCTCGTGGAGGGCATCCACCACATCGTCGCGGGCGATGACCTGACGGGCCAGAGAAGCGTCGTGCTCCACGTAAGCGGTGAGCGCCTGCCGCAGCATTTCCTTGGCAATGTCGGCCATGCGCGGCAAGGTCACAAAGGGCTTCAGGGGAGGCATGCGGTTCAACACCAGCGCTTGCTCGGCAATGTTCACCGCATGGTCCCCCACCCGCTCCAAATCGGGGGCAATCTTGGTGGCGGTGATGACGAGCCGCAGGTCCGAGGCCAGCGGCCTTTCCCGCACGATGATTTCCACCGCCGTGCGGTCCACCTCCTTTTCCCGCCGGTCCACCCGTTCGTCGGCAGCAATCACCTCCTGCGCCGCTGGTGAGTCCCTCTCCACCAGCGAGCGCACCGCAAGAGAAAGCTGCTGCTCCACTTCCCCCGCCATGGTGAGCAGCTGCTCTTTGAGCTTTTTGAGTTCCAGGTCAATGGGCCGCTCCATCACTACCTCCTAGCCGAACCTCCCGGTGAGGTAACGCTCGGTGAGCTCGTTTCGGGGGTTGGCAAAAACCTCTGCGGTAGGCCCCTCCTCCACCAGCTCGCCCATGTACAAGAATGCCACGTGTTGCGAAACCCGCGCCGCCTGCTGGAGGTCGTGGGTCACCCACAGCACGGTGATGCGGGAGGCAAGGTCCAGAACCGTTTCTTCCAAACGGGCGGTGGCAATGGGGTCCAAAGCTGAGGAAGGCTCGTCCAAAAGCAAGACCTGCGGCTTGCAGGCCAGCGCCCGGGCAATGCACAAGCGCTGCTGCTGCCCTCCCGAAAGCTTAAGCGCCGATGCGTGGAGGGCATCCTTCACCTCGTCCCAGAGGTGCGCAGCCCGCAACGAGCTTTCCAGGATCTCCGAAAGCTCCTGACGCTGGCGAATGCCCAAAAGCCGGGGGCCAAAGAGCACGTTGTCGGCAATGCTCATGGGGAAGGGGTTGGGTTTTTGGAACACCATCCCCACGGCAAAGCGCAAGCTGTCCACCGGCCAGGAAGGGTCGTAAACGTCCCGGCCCAGGGCCCGCACCTCCCCTTGATGGAAAAACCCCGGCAGGTGGTCGTTCATGCGGTTAAAGCAGCGCAAAAGGGTGGACTTACCGCAACCGGAAGGACCCATAACAGCGGTCACCCCGCCGCTGGGAACCGAAAGCGTGACCCCCCGCAGCACCGTATGCTCGCCAAACCCGGCCCGCAGGTCCCGACACTCCAGGGCGGCGCTCATAAGGTTTGGCTCATGACCCGGGTCCGCGCCCGGTTGCGCAGGATCAACGCCAGGAGGTTAAGCAAAACCACCAGCAGCAAAAGCACCAAGGTGGTGGCAAAAACCACCGGACGGGCTGCCTCCACGTTGGGGGACTGGAAGCCCACGTCGTAAATGTGGAAGCCCAAGTGCATGAACTTGCGCTCCAAGTGGAAAAACGGCGGGGAGCTATCCAGGGGCAGGGCGGGAGCCAGCTTGACCACGCCGGTGAGCATGAGCGGCGCCACCTCCCCGGCGGCCCGGGCCACTGCCAAAATCATCCCCGTGTAAATCCCCGGCTTGGCGTAAGGCAGGACCACGTGCCACAGGGTTTCCCAGCGGGTGGCCCCCAACGCCTGGGCCCCCTCCCGCACCTCCACCGGCGCGGCGGCCAGGCCCTCCTCGGTGGCCACCACCACCACCGGCAGCGTGAGCAAAGCCAGGGTGGCGGAAGCCCAGAGGATGCCCCCAGTGCCAAAGGTTGGGGTGGGCAGGGAGCCGGCGAAGAACAGCTTGTCCACGGTGCCCCCCACCGTGTAAACGAAAAACGCCAGCCCAAAGGCGCCAAAGACGATGGAGGGAACGCCGGCCAGGGTAGAAACGGCCAGCCTCACGGCGCGGGTGAAGCGGTTGTCCCGGGCGTACTCCCGCAGGTAAATGGCGGTGAGAACCCCCAGGGGCACCACCCCCACGGTCATGAGCAAAACCAAAAGCGAGGTGCCAAAGAGGGCCGGGAAGATCCCCCCCTCGGTGTTGGACTCCCGGGGCTCGGCGCTCACAAACTCCAGCCACCGCCCGGCAAAAACCTTCAGCCTCCCCCAAAAGCCCAGGCGGTTGACGGCTCGGGCGTGCACCACCTGGGCGCAGGGGATGTGCTTGCGCTCACCGCTGGCGGCAGCCAAAAGCAGGCTACATCCCTGCTGCGCCTCCTGAAGGCGGGAAAGCCTCAAAAGCTCCTCCTCGGAAGCCTGGGCTTGCCTTGCCAGCCTGGCGGCTAAGCGGTCGGCTTGCTTTTTGAGGGCTGCTACCTCCCGGAGCTTCGCGTGCAGCTCCCGCTCCAGGCCTGGATCCTGGGCATCCAAGGTCTTGCCGTCCACCTCCAGACCCAGCAAAAAGCCGTAAAAGTCCCCGTACTCCCAGCGCTCCAATGCCCAGGCGTCCGCCGGTTTTTCCACCTTCACCACCTGGGCTTTCCGCACCACGCGAAAATCGCTGCCCCAGAGGTCCCGGTTGCCCACCTTCAGCCGAAAGCGGAAACCTCCCCCCGCAGGGTCCGGTTCCCGATCCCACCGCTCCCCCAGGAGCTTGCTGCCATCGGCCAGAGTGAAAAGCTCCAGGGGCTTAGGCCAGAAGCCCCAGCCAGCTCCCCACGCCACCAGCAGCGCCAGACCAAGCATGAGCCCCAGCGACAGGACCAGGGCGGCCGCGGAGAGGAAACGCCCGGGAAGGTCCTCCCCCACCACCAGACGCGGCGCCTTCATGGCGTCACCCCAAAGCGGCGGCGTAGGCTCCGCGCCACCCGTTGCCCCAAAAGGTTGGTGGCCAAGGTAAAGGCAAAGAGCAGCAGCGCCACCAGCAGCAAAACGCGGTACAGGGTTTCACCGTACGCCGCTTCCGGCAGCTCCACGGCAATGCAGGCTGCCATGGTGCGCATGCCGGAAAACGGCGAAAAGGAAAGCACCGGCGCGTTACCCGAAGCCATGAGCACGATCATGGTTTCCCCCACCGCCCGCCCAAACCCCAGGAGCAAGGCGGCCACCAGGCCGGGAGCCGCCGCCGGCACCACCACGGTCCAGGCCGCCCGCGCCCGGGAGGCCCCCAGGCTGAGGGCGGCGTTCACCAAGCTTTCCGGTACGTTGCTCAAGGCGTCCTCGGCCAGGGTGAAGATCACCGGCAGCACCGCAAAGCCCAGGGCAAAGCCGGTGACCAAAGCGTTCCTCTGGTCGTAGGAAACCCCCAGTTTGCTGTGCAAGAACTCCAGAAGCCCACCCGGAAACAGCAGCTGCTCCACCGCCGGCGCCAAAAACCAAACGAGAACCAGCGCCACTGCCAAAAGCCCCAGGGTGAAGAGGCGCTCCCAGCGCTGTTGCACGCGTAGCTGCCAGGGGCGGGGGCGCAGCTCGCACAGCCAGCCGGCGGTCAGCAAGGTCACGGGAATGACCAAAAGCGCCAGCATCACCGACGCCAAATGCCGGGAAAGCCAGGGGGCCAACACCAGGGCCGCCACAAACCCCACCACCACCGAAGGCACCCCCGCCAAGAGCTCCACCATGGGCTTCACCCACTGGCGAAGCCGGAGCGGGGCAAACTGGCTGGTGTACAACGCTGCCAAAAAACCCAAGGGTGCGGAAAAGAGCATGGCGTAAAAGGCCCCTTTGAAGGAGCCAAAGATCAAAGGCACCAGCGAGAGCTTGGGCTCAAAGGCGTTGCTGCCACCGGTGGATTGCCAGGTCCAGGAAGCGTGTCGGTAGCCCTCGTAGCGCACCTTGCCAAAGAGCGTCCCCAGGGTGGCCTCGGGGTGGCCAAGATCGGCGGTTAACACGTGGATGCGCCCGGAGGTTTCGGCCACAAACAGCCGCTCCCCCCGGGGGGAAAAGGCCAGGCCAGCCCGTGCCGCTTCCGGAACCGCCCTTTGCGCTAACACCTTGCCGCTGGTGAGGTAGTCCACCTGGATAAGACCCGGACGCAGCACGGCAAAGGCCTTGGTACGGGGAGAAGGGGCAAGCCCCAACACCGGCCCCGGGCCGGGGAAGAAAGCAAAGGGCTCCAAAAGAAAGCCGCTGGCTTCCTGATAGAGACCAAAGGCCCGCACAGTCCCTTGCCCATCCCCCACGAGACAGGTGCTATCACCCAAAAGCAAGCTCATGGCGGTGACCGCCGCCGGCAGCGGAGCGGTGGCCAGAAGGGTTCCGTTGCCATCCCATACGGAAAGCTCCCGGTCGGTGGCTAACCACACCCGGTCCCCCGCTTCGCTTACCGCCGCCGCTTGCCCTTCGCGGGGGGCCAAAGTCTTAGCCTCCAGCGCCTCCCCGGTTCCCTGCCAAAGGAAAGTCGTGCCTCCCTGAACCCCCACCACCGCCGGAGCCCCATCCCCGCCCACCGAAAGCAACCTGACATCCCTGGCCTGAGAGACCTGCGGCGAACCCACGCGCAGCTTGAGCTTGCGCTCCTGGCCCACAAAGGTAGGGCGAAGGGAAAGACGGTAAACCTTAAGCCCTTCCCCATCCCCCACCGCCAGCCACCGCCCCCACCGGTCGGTGAGGGCAACGGTTACCGGCGGGACCACCTGGGGAAGCGTGACCGCATCGTCCTGGGGCAGGATGCGGATGACTCCCTCCCGGCTTAAGCTCCAGTAGGAATCGGGGAGCTCGCCGGGAAAGGTCAACACCGAGCCTTCCGCAGCCACCGGCCCCGCCGCTTGCAGGCGGG